>JAGFIQ010000097.1 GCA_024103495.1 Aridibacter famidurans | reverse complement strand
CTCCTGTCTCCTGTCTCCCGTCTTCCGTCTCCCGTTTCCGTCTCCTGTCTCCTGTCTCCCGCCTCCCGTCTCCCGTCTTCCGTCTCCCGTTTCCGTCTCCTGTCTCCTGTCTCCCGTCTCCCGTCTCCTTTCCGACCGCCCTACGTGCTTGGGAGTTGATTCTCGCGCGTGCTAATCTCTCGGTAGTCACGCTGGGGTGGCGGAATTGGTAGACGCACAGGACTTAAAATCCTGCGCCCTTAGGGGCATGCGGGTTCGACTCCCGCCCTCAGCACCAGCCGACTCTTCTAAGTGGAGTCGGGGACAAGACACAAAAGGCCGATCGTTATCGGTCTTTTTTGTTATTTAGGGGTATACTGCGCCATACCAGTTTTCGGAAGCCTGTCGGCATTCATGTTCCCAAGAGGGCGCGGCCCGCAGAAATCGAGATGAACCAGGAAGAGTACATAAGTTTGATCAGGGAGATCGAACCGAAAGCAAAGGAGAGTCCCGGCGCATACCGAACGAAGGTTTTTCTTCTTGCAATTCTCGGCTACGGATATATCGTCGGGATCGCCTTGCTCCCAATAATTGTCGTGCTCGCGGTCATCGCGGTCGCGTTTGTCATCCCCGCATTCTTCTGGATCCTCATCAAGCTCGTAGGAAAGTTTGTCTTTTTGCTTCTCGCGGCCGTAGGAGCCATCTTCGCTGCCTGCTGGAGCGCTTTCCGGTCTTTTCTGAGGGACGTTGCCGTTCCCGAGGGCACACCCATCGGGAGAAGCGAGTTTCCAAAGCTGTTCGAACTGCTGGAAGAGATTAGCGAAAAGATCAAGGCGCCCGTTCCCGATACGGTTCTGATCGACAGCGGCTTCAACGCCTCCGTGATGAACACGCCGCGCTTCCTTTTCTTCGGGTCCAAAACGGTGCTCACATTGGGGCTTCCCCTGATGGAAGCCCTTTCGGTCGAGAACTTCCGAGCGGTACTCGCCCACGAGATGGGTCACATATCGAGGCGGCACGGAAGACACGCGGGATGGATATATCAGCTCCGGGCGACCTGGGCGCACTTTTTGGAGGAACAGGAGGTCAACGGTTCGAGCAGCATCGAATTCCTCTATTCAAGATTCGTGAACTGGTACATGCCGTTCTTCAACGCCTACTCGTTCGTTCTCGCGAGGGAGCAGGAACGCGAGGCGGACCGGATGGCCGCCGAAATGTACGGTGCGACGACGATGGCCGAGTCCTTGGTGGTGATTCACCTGAAAGAAGCGCATTACGGCGAGCAGTTCTACAAGAACATTTTTGACGGCGCCAGGCAGAACTCTTCGCCTCCAAAGGACCTTTTCTCGGCCTTGCGCCGGTCGCTCCACAGGCCGTTCGATGAAACACGCGATGCTGTCTTGCTGACGAACGCCCTTACGGTTGTCACGGACTATTCCGACACTCACCCGTCTCTTGCCGAAAGGCTTGAGCTGCTGGGGTACAAGAAAGAAGGTAACGGCGCCACGGGCTCTCTGCCCGTGCAAGACGGCCAGACCGCCGCCGAGTTCTTTCTTGGGGATCAGGCGGTCGAATTGGGCAGGCAGTTCGACGCCAGCTGGGAAACCGAGATGGGTGCGAGCTGGAATGCCGCGCACCAGCAATGGAAAGAGCTGAACGCGAGGATCGATGAGCTTCGCTCTAAGCATAAGGCCGATACGGCAACGACCGAAGAAGTATTCGAGCTAGCCGATGTCACAGCGTCACAGCTTGGCGACACTGAGGAAAGCAAGAGGCTTTTCAGGGGCATTCTGGAGAACGAACCCGATCATAGCGGAGCCAAGTTCGCACTCGGAAATCTTCTGATAAACGAACGCGACGACGAGGGCGTCCGGCTCATCAACGAAGCCGCCGAAAAGGACTTCGGCTTGACGCAATTCGCCTGCGACATCCTGTACTCATACTTCAACGCGACCGGACGCGGGGAAGAAGCGCTGGAGTACATCAGACGATCGGACAGATTTCAGGACACGTTGAAAGTGGCTGCGCGCGAGAGGCAGGACATTACTGTTGACGACTCTTTCGAGGAACACAGCCTGAATAAAGATCAGCTTGAAAAGGTCCGGACAAAGCTCGGATATCACGAAGAGATCTCGAAAGCATACCTGGTCCGGAAAGTGGTTTGGTATTTCAAGGAACACCCGGTAAATGTACTGGCCATCCTGACTGCCTCACAGGGCGCGGCAAAGGTGAAGCGAAAGGACGCGAACCTGGTCCGCGAAGTTGTGGGAGGACAGGTCGGCGATCTCGAAATCCATTTCGTGCTTACTCTCGAGGCCCAGCCGGATGCCATCAGGCGAAAGATCGAGGCGGTGAACGGATCGCTGATATACAAGAGATCGTGAACCGTGACTTCAGTGCCCCCGGACGCACTTGCTTCTGGATTCGATTATGAATCCTGCCGCAAATCCTCTCTAAAAGCTGCCCCGTCACCTTGCTGTTTGAGGATGCGTCGCACCAAAAACGTGGTGCCGACGCTCTTTTTTGATATTGATACGCAATCGGATCCACAATAAACGGCTGCCGGAAGGTGAAATTATGAAGAACGAACCTGCGAAAGTACGCGGTACGGATCGCGGCGCAGTGTCGGCCGCTGCTGCATTGCGACCCACCATTTTGAAGGCAAGAATGCAAACCGAAAGCGAGAGGAAGATACCCGACGAACTCGTCGCCGAGCTCACAGGCAAGGGAATGTTCCGTCTCGCGCTGCCTACTTCGCTGGGAGGTACGGGGACAAGCGCCGTCGAAATGCTCGAGATCCTCGAAGAACTGGCGAAAGCCGAGGCCTCGGTCGCCTGGGTCGTCTGGAATAATGTCCTGCCCTGTCTTTTTGCTCGGTTCCTCGACGATGAGGCCCGGGCGCGGATCTTCGCCGATCCCGAGGCGGCGTATGCCAGCTCGACACGCCCCACAGGAAAGGTGGTTGTCGAAAAAGGCGGTTACAGGGTCTCCGGCCGCTGGTCGCTTGTTTCCGGATGCCTTCACGCAAACTGGACCGCACTGATGTGTGTTGTTGAGGAAGACGGGCAGATTCGGAGGAATGACGCAGGCTTGCCGGAGCTGCGGCTCGCATTTCTGCCCTCGAGTTCGTTGGAGATCATAGACACCTGGAATGTCGGCGGCCTCCGTGGTACGGGAAGCCACGATGTTGGGGTTCAGGACGAAGCCGTGGAAGACGCGATGACATTCTTTCCCACAGGTCCTGGCCGGATAGATGAACCGATCGGGAGGATCCCCATCGTAAGCATGATGGCTGCGGGACATGCGGCGATGTGCCTCGGCATATGCCAGGCGAGCATCGATGCAGTGACGGAACTCGCCCAAAAGAAAGTGACGGTGGACCCCGTTCCCGACCTCAGGGACAAGCCTGTAAATCAGTATGCGGTTGCGGCGGCGGAAGCGAAAACATCCGCCTTGCGGGGTCACCTCAAGAAGACGACCGGGATCATTTGGGACAAGGCACTGGCAAAAAAGCAGGCTAACTTTGACGAGATCTCACGGCTTTGGTCGGCCGCCAATGTCACATCGAGAGAATGCAAGTCGCTAGTCGACGAGCTATACGAGGTTGCTGGTACTTCCGCACTCTACACAGATTCCCTGCTGGAGCGGTTCCACCGCGATATCCACGCCTTTATGCAGCATATCGTCGTCCAGCGCCACTGGATGGAAAACGCGGGACGAACGTTCTTCGGGCTGGAGCCGGAACATCCGCTGTTTGCGGTCTAGCAAACTACGGGGGATTTCGAACCTGTGGTCCGGGTCGATTGTACCGTCAGCCTTCGGGAATGTGGTCGGCGGCTGAATCAATAATTGGGTATTGCGCTATATGCTGCGTGACCGTTAGATGAATGATCTCAGGTGATTCCCCTTAGCGTTGTCTTAGGGTCAACGGAGTGCCATCTGGACTTAGCGTGCCCCCGGGCCTGATCGATCCGTTCTGAGGTCCCGCGACTCGATCGCCAGTTCGAAGCCAGGATTCCGATACCCACCTTGCACTGACCGGCACTGGTAAGATCTTTTGATCCTGCGCCCAAAGGGGCATGCGGGTTCGACTCCCGCCCTCAGCACCAATCGAATCAAGGGTCTCCTCGACGCGACACTTTTTAAACGAGCCTGGTATGGTCGCGTTCACGCGGGATCAGTTGCGCCACTCAGGTCACCGCCTTGACCGATTGATCTTCTATCCCTGACACGATCCCTGCGCCGGCTTTTCCAGACGGCATCCTCAAACCGACTGAAAACATGCATCGGGCACGATTCCGGCAAACGATATAGAATGACGAAATGAAACTGAAGAAAATATGTCTATTCCTGGCAATGATAATGCTCGGCACTCAAATCATTCTCTCTCAGGAAAGCAGCGAAGTTGTTGTCGGGAAGATGGCGACGTTCGAGTCAGAAATACCGGATTCCAGTGATCCCGATATCAAGAAGAAGGTTGAGAGATTTAAGAGATCCGAAACTGCAAAACTGAACGTCGTCTTTCAAGGAGGCTCTGCGAAGTTTACAGAATCTCAAGAGGAGTTTATCCGTAAGGTGATAACTGATTCGGAAAAGGAAGTTCGAAACCTGTTACCAAAACTGCCGGACGGAATAAGAGTTATTGTCGAAAATGTGGATTGGGACCTTGAAATTATCGACGGCGTAGCTGGAAGAACGGAGACGAATTCTCCTCCTCTCGTGATGGTGCAAATATCGCGCAAGTACAAGAACGGAAGAATCGACGCGGTAAGATCCGGCCTAAGGGCGACTATCTTTCACGAGTTCCACCACCTATCTAGGGGCTGGGCAATTCAAGATAATAAATTTGGTCCTGGAATTCCCAATGCGATGGTCAATGAAGGTTTGGCAGTCGCATTTTCGGAGATCCATACAGGAATCGTGAATAAAGTAAATTCTTATACGGATGAAGCAGATGGTTGGGTTAAGGAGATTTTGGCGCTTCCACTCGATGCAAGTTATTCCTATTGGGTAATGGGCAAGCACCCTGATGGAAGAACCTATATAGGCTATCGGACCGGCAATTACTTGGTAAGAAAAGCAATGACCAATTCGGGGAAGGACATTATAGAGCTAAGTGAACTTGGGCCGGGTGAGATAATAAAACTGGCCGGTTACTAATGCTGCAGAGAATGTCTCGCATTGCAGATCAGTACTACGAGCAACTTCCGGGCGATCTTCTTCGGATCAACGGGGGGACGTGCCGCTACGTGGCACCGTGAGTGTACCTTGGTGCTAACGGTGTTCATCCGGTGCGCGGCTCGAACATTGTGAACGGCATGAACATCCATCTACGAATCAGGCACGAAGTGGACGTCCTCCGGTGTGCCGCTGGTGTGCCAAATGGGCGGAATCAGACTGAACTAAAGTGAAACAGGAACGAGTTCGTCCCTGTTTCCTAAATCGCCGAGAAGAAGCTCTCTTACGCCGCCGCTGCTTCTTCCCTTGGAACCCGCGCATCAAGCCACTCAAGAATGTCTGCCATCACCACTTCCCTGTCGACGTCGTTCAGCAGGTCGTGGAAGTGTCCCTCGTACAGATTCAGCGTCTTGTCGTCCGAACCGGCGTGTTCGTAGAAGTACTCGCTTCCCCTGGGCAATGTCGCTTTGTCAGCCGTTCCGTGGATGATCATCACGGGCACCTTGAAATCAGCCATTCTCTCGCGGAAATTCTGGGAAGCATTCAGAAGGACCCTTCCCGTCTCCGCCGGCTGCGATTCGTCCTTGATCAGAGGGTCGTTGTTCATCGCCTCGACCGCCTTCGGATCGCGCGAGAAGTCCGCGTTCTTTAGCGCGAATATGTGCAAATGGGGCGTGATGTGCCCGAGCCCCTTGATGAGCAGAGCGGCAACATTGGGAATCCCCACATCGAACGCAAAGCTGTGGCAGATCAGCCCGGCGACCTTGTCCTGATTCTCGAGCACGTAGTTACACGAGACCACACCGCCGGCGCTATGGCCAATAACGTAAACGGGAAGTCCCGGATTCTCGGCCCGGGCGATCTCGACGAGACCATCCACGTCGGCAAGGTACTCGCTCAGTTCCTCGACATAGAACCTCTCGCCCTCCGATCTGCCACGGCCCCGCAGATCGAGCGCATATGAGGCGAAGCCGTTGGCCGTAAACTGCTCCGCCGGCCAGACCATATATCCGCTGTGCGCATTGAAGCCGTGGACGAGGACCATTACCGCCCTCGGCCTGCCTTTTGGCTGCCACGACCTTGTCGCGATCTTCAGACCGCCAACCCCTTCGAATGATGATTCTTTCATAGTTTTACTCCTTCATTTCTCTTGCGGTTCAGGCAGAAGCCTGCTCGCTTTGAACACCCTGGATAAAGGCAAGCAGATCGGCGTTGATCCGCTCGTGATTGATCGTGCACATACCGTGTCCGAGACCTTCATAAACCTTGAGCATCGCGCCGGGCACCAGTTCCGACGATCGCAACGCCGATGCGCCGATCGGGACGATCTGGTCGTCGTCGCCGTGCATGATCAGGGTCGGCACATCGAAATCCATCAGGTCCTCCGTGAAATCCGTCTCCGAGAAAGCCCTGATGCAGTCGTATGCGGCTTTGAAGCCGCACATCATTCCCTGACGCCACCAGTTGTCGACGATCCCCTGCGAGAATTCCGTCTCCGGGCGGTTGAAACCGTAAAACGGTCCGGCCGGGATCTCCCGGAAGAACTGCGCGCGGTCCCGGACGAGTGCGTCTCGGAAACCGTCGAAGACCCCGATCGGGAGACCGCCCGGGTTCGTGTCCGTTCTTACCATGATCGGGGGCACGGCGCCGATCAGGACCGCCTTTGCCACCCTCCCCGTTCCGTGCCTGCCCATGTATCTCGCGACCTCGCCGCCTCCGGTCGAATGCCCGACATGGATCGCGTCCCTGAGGTCCAGCTTTTCCGTAAGCTGTGCCAGGTCTTCCGCATAAGTGTCCATCTCGTTTCCGTCCCACGTCTGGGAGGACCTTCCGTGGCCCCGACGGTCGTGTGCGATACAGCGGAACCCGCGGGATGCGAAATAAAAGATCTGGCTGTCCCAGTCGTCGGCGCTCAAGGGCCAGCCGTGGCTGAAAACGATCGGCTGCCCGCTGCCCTGGTCTTTGTAGAAGATCTCGGTTCCATCGTGAGTCTTTATTGTCGGCATTCTCAAGTTTCTCCTTAGTACATCTCTTGCATACAGGAGGCCGCCGGTTCCGTCGCACGAGATCGAGGACCTCGCTTGGATCGCGCCGGTCGCAGCCGGAGCCGTCTCGGTGTCATTCCTTCTAGATAACGATCTCTCTCCTCTCGAATCTCCGGTCCAGCGAAAGAAAACCCCCGCCGTCCAGAACGAATCTGGTCAAGCCGCCGATGATCGCAAGGTTCTTAAGAACGTGCACGAACTGCTCCTGCCCCGATACTGGATCTCCTGTAAGACGGGCGTGAAAGATGAACGTCACAGATACCAGCAGGAAGATCAGGGCGGCTGCGGCATAACGCGTTTTGTACCCGAGCATCAGAGCCAGTCCGCCGGCGATCTCGAACGCGATCGCCCCCGCAAGGAACAGATCGGGAAAACCGACCCCCGCCGCAGCCATGAGTGCCGTGGTTCTATCGAACTCGAACGCCTTGGCCAGACCCGAAACCAGGAAAATCAGGGCTATCAAGGACCGGGAAACGGGATGAAGAACTCGCAGAACTCTCATAACAGCAACCTGGAAAGGACGAGGCCACGTTATCGGATGGGAACCGCCCGGCGCGGTACCGGCTTCGTCACGCCCGCGCCGCTTCTGCGCCTTCGCTTATTCGTGCGGCCTCGACCCTTGCCGCGATTGTCTGCCAGGCAGCATTTCTACGCATCGCGAAGAAGTTAGTTTTTTCGGTAGCCGGTTCGAGGCACAACATAGTTACCCGAAAGTGGTATGCAGAATGCCGTCGGTTGGAGTACTCTATCGGCGTTTCGCACTATTCTCCTTCTCTGTCCATTCGCTCGGATCCCGGGTCTTATGCACGGCGCGCTTGTAAAACTGGTCAGGCTTTCAGTTCTGCTGAGCTTGTTCTTGCTGACCCAGACCGGTCATTCTCTTGACCGGTCCCGTACTATCACGCAGTTTCACCACACAAAATGGACATCTCGGGATGGCGCGCCGAGCCAGGTAGTCGCGCTCGCGCAGACCACGGACGGCTTTCTTTGGATCGGCACCTCACGAGGGCTTTTCCGGTTCGACGGTGTCAGATTCGAACGCTTCGTCCCTTCGGACGGCACAGAACTTCCTTCGGACAACATTTATGCGCTGACGGCAACCGGGGACGGAGGTCTTTGGGTTTCATTCCGGCCGACCGGCCTTGGATTCGTAAAGGACGGCGTGATGCAGGTCTTCACGCGCAAAGAGCATTTACCGCGCTCACAGATCTATTGCTTCGGTATCGACGGCAAAAATCGCGTTTGGGCAGGTACTCACGACGGGCTTGCGTTGCGCAGGGCCGACGGCGGATGGGATGAGATCGGAAAAGACTGGGGGTTCGCTCCGAAGCGCGTTCGAACGATGCTCACGGACCGGCAGGGGACGATGTGGGTGGCGGTCGACGAGACCATAGTTAAGCTCGAGAAGGGGTCGGACAGGTTTCAGGAAACCGGCGAGATAGTGAACATTATTACGGCTCTCGCCGAATCGCCAGACGGGCGGATCTGGAAGGGCGAAGCTTTTGAGTCCCTTCGGCCGGTGTCTGCGGCCCGGTCCGGGGCTCCTGGTTACGGGATAAAGTTCTCCAGATATGTCGGCGGCGTGCTCTTCGACAGTGACGGAACGCTTTGGTTTACCGACGAGGACGGGATAAAACGGCTAAGGAATCCGCTCGATCTCGACAGCGATATTCTCAGCGTCAAAGATCCGAGGCTGGAAGTGCTTGATCTCGGGGACGACCTTTCAGGACCTATACTCGAGGATCATGAGGGCAACATCTGGATCGGAACTCCGCAGGGCCTCCATCGATTTCGATACAGCTATTTCGTTCCGAACAAGGCTTCCTCGCGGTACAGGAACATGACCCTTCTCGCCGACCCC
The DNA here is from genome assembly GCA_024103495.1 of Aridibacter famidurans. Classification (GTDB taxonomy): domain Bacteria; phylum Acidobacteriota; class Blastocatellia; order Pyrinomonadales; family Pyrinomonadaceae; genus Aridibacter; species Aridibacter famidurans. Next base: position 5,413 of record JAGFIQ010000097.1, on the reverse strand, counting down.
GTACGGGGCGTCTGGGTTGGCTCATCTCTGCAGCTTCCGCTTGCTCACATTGACGGAGAAAGCGTGAGGATGTTTCCGGACGCGATGTACATATCGAGCGTTTACAGGGACTTTGGGGGAACTGTCTGGTGGGGAAGGCACTCCCGGTTGCTAAAGCAGGTCGGTGACGAGATCACTCCCTTTGTTCAGCCCTCCGAATTGACCTCGGACTGGATCTGGGAGGTTTACCCGGGACACGAAGACGGACATATGTGGGCAAGTGCGGGCGACTCCGGTATTGTCTCTTTCGAGGACGGGCAATGGGGCAAACGACAGCGCCTATCCGGGCTGCCTGATCGCGGTCCAAGCGCGTCTTTCCCGGAAAGCCCCGGACGAACCTGGCTGGGCTACACGGAAAACCGTGTGGTGCTGGTCGAGAACGGGATCGCAAAGATGTTCACTTTCTCAGACGGAATCGAACTGGGGCGGATACGCGTCATTAGAAAGGGCGGCGGTCGTGTCTGGGTCGGCGGCGAACTGGGCCTGGCGCTCTTCGACGGTTCAAGATTTCACTCGATCGAGACCACCAATGGCGGCCGGTTCGGAACCGTTTCCGGGATCGTGTTCTCGCGCGACGGTGCGATGTGGTTGAACGAGGTGCAGGGAGTGGTCCGGATACCTGAGGACCAGGTCAGGGCGATCGTCTCGAATCCGGGGCACCGGACCGAATTTCGGCAGTTCGACTCCAAAGACGGGCTGCCGGGTGCTCCGCAGATGAACTGGACCGTGTCTACGGCTGTGGAATCGGCAGACGGCCGACTGTGGTTCGCAACTGACGGTGGACTTGCATCGATCGAACCGGACAAACTGATCGAGAATCCGCTGCCCCCGCCGGTCTCGATCCGTTCACTGAACGCAGGGGAAAAGCAGTACGACGTCAATCGGGCGATCGAACTGCCGCAAGGAACTGAAGACCTGAGTATCGAATACACGGCCCTCAGCCTGTCGATTCCGGAAAGGGTTCAGTTTCGGTATCTTCTCGAAGGTGTCGACTCCGAATGGCGGGATGCACACTCGCGACGAGAGGCCTTCTATACGAATCTCGGTCCGGGAGAATATAGATTCCGAGTCATTGCGTCGAATAACGACGGCGTTTGGAACGATGAGGGCGCCGTGCTGGTTTTCCGTATCCTCCCGATGTTCTATCAGACGAACTGGTTCCTCGCCCTGTGCGTCCTCGGCGCCGCAGGGATTGTCATTCTGGGTGTTCGCTGGCGTCTTGAACAGCTGAAATACAGGATGCGGCTTCAGTTCGAAGAGCGGCTGGCGGAGCGCGGCCGGATAGCCCAGGACCTTCACGACACTCTCCTCCAGGGATTTGTCAGTGCATCGATGCATATGGACGTCGCCGTCGATTCTCTTCCTGAGCCTTCGCCCGAAAGACGCAGATTCGAACGCCTGCACGAAATGATCAAGCGCTTGATCAGTGAAGGGCGTGAAACCGTGAAAGGCCTCAAGTCAAACGGCATCACGGACAGGGAGAGATTCGAGGAGCTTTTCTTCGAGATGCGTGAAGAATTCGACATCGACCATAGTGTTGAATTCCGACCGCGTGTCGGAGATCTCCCGGGTCCGCTCCACCCGATCATCGGCGAGGAGGTCCGCCGAATCGCGCACGAGGCTGTTTTCAACGCCTTCAGGCATGCCGATGCCTCATCTATCGAGGCAACGCTGGAGTACTCTGCTCGCAGGCTCATTCTCTCCGTGCGCGACGACGGCCGTGGAATTGAACCCGATATCGCCAAGCTGGGCCGCGAAGGCCACTGGGGGCTTACGGGAATGCGTGAAAGAGCCGAAAAGATCGGGGGAAAGCTAAAGGTCTGGAGCTCGAATGGGCGGGGAACGGAGATCCAACTCAGTGTCCCGGGACGAGTTGCGTTCGTTCGCTCCGATCCGGGTCCGGTCTTGAGGATCCTGGAAAGAGCCTATGCACGCTTCAGAAGGGTAAGGCCGGAAAACAAATGAGCGATGCTGCGAAGATCCGCGTGATGACCGTTGACGATCATCCGCTTATTCAGGAGGGGATCACGGTGCTGGTCAACAATCAGCCCGATATGGAAGTTGTCGGAAGCGCCGCTTCTGTAAGAGAAGCGCCGGAGGTTTTTGTCGCTTGTTCCCCTGACATCGTGCTGATGGACATGAAACTGGGAGACGGGAGCGGAGTGGACGGCATGGAAGACCTGCTCGCTGTCGATCCGGACGCACGGATCGTGATCCTCACGATGTTCGAGGGCGACGTCGGAATTCGGAGAGCATTAAAGGCCGGTGCGAAAGGCTATGTGCTCAAGAGCATGCCTCCCAAGGAACTGCTTCAGGTGATCCGCGACGTTTTTGCCGGCCGGAAACACATCCCGCCTGAGATAGCCTCTCAACTCGCCGAGTACTTCTCCGATGACGTTCCTACTCCCAGGGAAATAGTGGTGCTGAAGCTTGTAGCCGAGGGGCTTCGAAATCGTGAGATAGCCGAACGGCTCTCGATCTCCGAGGACACCGTCAAAGCTCACATGAAGCATATAATGGACAAGCTCGGTGCCAGCGACAGGACACAGGCTGTCTCGATCGGGGTCCGCAGGGGGATCATTGAACTGTAGAAGGGGCTACTTCGAATTTGCGATTCACAGTTCGACTCAATGCAGGTATTTGCGGCTTCATTAGGGTGACCGCTTCCCGCGAGACTCAGAAGACTCGTCGATCGCTCCGGAGCGAATTCTTTCGGCCAAGGAAGCCCGTGGTCTCGGGGGATCCGGGTTCGACCCCCGCCCTCAACACCAGCAACTTATTACTTTCCACGCGGTCAACCGGAAGTTCTTCACTTCCCAAATTGGTAATACATTAAGTTGACCCCGTGCTTACCATTTTGGTAAGCTGAGCCTACGTCAATGAAGCCGAGCCTCACACGGTGACAGATGAACATTATTGGAAAGCCGAAGATTGAAGCTTTTGTTAAGAAGAATGATCAAGCTCGGTCTGCATTGGATCGATGGTTTGAATTAACTGAGGAAGCTGAATGGCGGCATCTGGCCGACATCCGAAAGACCTTCAGCCACTGCGACAAAGTCGGTTCCTGCTATGTGTTTAACGTCGCAGGTAACAAGTATCGACTGATCGCGAACGTTCAGTTTCAGGCGTCGCTGGTTGTCGTCAGGAAAATTTTGACACACGCAGAATATGATCTGGACAAGTGGAAGATCGAGTGCGATTAGCACTAGTCGATTAGTAATTCCGGTTTACCTTTACCGAGGAAGTAGGAGATGAGCCAAAGTTACACGGATCTTCTTACCGACGCCGCACCGTCGGCGATCAGGAGCGAAGCAGAATACAAGAGGACGATGTCGATCATTGAGAGGCTCGCCTCCAAAGAATTGCTGTCTCCTGACGAGCTGAAGCTTCTCGAGCTCTTGGCAGTCCTTGCGACCGACTACGAACGAGGTTCATACACGATCGAGTCCAGAGCGACGCCTTTGGAAAGACTCAGATTCCTTATGAGCGAGAATGACCTGAAGCAGGTAGATCTTGTCGATGTCTTCGGTTCGGAAAGCCGTGTTTCGGAGGTGATCAACGGAAAACGCGGCATCAGCAAAACCCAGGCAAAACGTTTGGGCGAGCGGTTCAGGGTTTCGCCAGGGCTTTTCATCTAAGCGTGAGAACTTCATAGTCTTTCGAACTCTCACGATCAGCCGGTGTTCGTGATGCAAGAACTGGTCACGCGTCACCAGCGAACGAAAACCCTCTACTCTAAGCTCGGTCCCGACTCCAGGCTATTCACCCGGAGCCTTGAATCTGGAGTTCCCGAATTCACTTGTACTTCTCGAACCACGCGAGAATGTGGCCGACCTTTGCCATAAGGTGACTCGGCCGCGCCGCGATGCCGTGCGAGGCGCCCGGGATCCTGACCATCACGGAGTCGACCTTCCTCAGCTTCAGCGCCGCGTAGTACTGTTCGCTCTCCGAGATCGGGGTCCGGAAGTCGTCCTCGCCTGTGAGCAGCATCGTCGGCGTCTTAACATTGCCGACCAGCGAGATCGGCGATCGCTTCATATACGCCTCGAGGTTGTCCCAGGGGAATCCCGCGAACCAGTACTTGTAGAAAAAATTCGGATTGTCCGAATTCAGGACAAAGCTGTACCAGTTTATGACGGGCTTCGCTACAACCGCCGCACGGAAGCGATCGGTCTTTCCAACTATCCAGGCCGTCAGCACTCCGCCTCCGCTGCCGCCCGTAACATAGAGGCGCTGGGGATCGACGAACCCCTTTGCGACCATCGCGTCCACGCCGGATACAAGGTCGTCGTAGTCGTTGCCGGGATAGTTGTGATGGATCTCGTTAGCGAAGTCCGCGCCGTAGCTCGTGCTGCCGCGCGGATTCGTATACAACACGACGTATCCTTCCGAGGCCATCAGCTGCAGCTCCGCCGTGAACCGGTCGCCGTAGTCGGCAAACGGGCCGCCGTGGATCTCGAGAATCAGCGGATATTTCTTTGACGGATCGAAATCCGGCGGCGTGATGTACCACCCCTGTACTTCTTTCCCGTCGTGCGAGGACTTATACGTGATCTCCGTAACCTTTCCAAGCTTTCTGGTTTCCAGCAGGTCGTCGTTCAGGCCGGTCAGGATGCGCGGCCGGCCGCCAGGCTTCAGCATAGCGACGTCGCCCGGCCGTTCGGGCCCCGTAACGGTATATGCGATCGTCCCGTTGTTGCTGACGGTCACCGGCCCTTCATCTCCATAAGGCCTTCCGTTCGAGTTCGAGCCGTAGTCGCTTGCGAGTACCGAGATCTTTCCGGCGGCATCGACCGAAGCGAGCTTCGTGTTTCCACGGTCGCTGTAAGTGAAGTTCCAGCTGCGCGTCGCCGGATTCCAGGTCGGGGAAGACGCCGAACGGTCAAGCGAGCCGGTAAGCGATTTCGTTTCGCCCGAAGAACTTCTTACATATATATGGCTGTTGTGATAGCCGAGGAGCTTGTCGTCGTAACCTACGTATGCGATCGATCCAGCGGGTCCTTCCGAAGGCCCCGAATCAGGGCCGAACCTGTCGGTCAAGGGCATGATGTTCCCGTCTGACAGCCCTACCCTGTAAAGTTCCGAGTTATTAGGCTGATCTTCCCAGTCCGGGTGCCGGTTCGCGGAGATGATCACCGAGTTCCCGTCCGGAGACCACGCGATCCCTCCTCCGTGATTGAAGTCACCGGATGTGATCTGGCGAGGAGTGCCTCCATCGGCGCTCAGAAGGAAGAGCTGTGAGTGGCCGTAGGGTAAATAGCCCCTGCCGTCGGCACGGTAAACAAGCCTGTCGATAACCTTCGCACCCTCCGCCCATTCGGCGCCTTCCGGTTTCGAAGGCAGCTTCGCGAGCGGCTTAGGCGAATCGGGAACG
>JAGFIQ010000087.1 GCA_024103495.1 Aridibacter famidurans | reverse complement strand
AAGACGGTGAAGACGGCCCCGACGGTGTTGACGGAGCCGAACTCCCCGAGGATCTTCTCCAGCTTGTCTGCTTCGAGACCGTAGACTTCGAGGTCCCGGTCTTTGATCTGGACGCCGCGGATGCGGTCGCGGACGCATCCGCCGACGAGCATCGCCCGCCCACCCGCGTCACGGATGCGGGTCGCGAGAGAGGTTACTTTTTCGGGGAGGTTAGCCACGAATTACACGAATTTCACGAATTTTACGAATCGGAACCCGGAGCGCTAGCGACGGGCATAACGAGAATTGGCCACGAATTTCACGAATTTCGCGAATCGGAACCCGCAGCGCAAGCGACCGGCATAACGTGAATCGGCCACGAATTTCACGAATTTCGCGAATCGGAACCCGGAGCGCAAGCGACGGGCATAACGAGAATCGGCCACGGATGAAACGGATTAACTCACTGATCCATGACCATTGACCATTGACCATTGACCAATGACCCTTGCACATTGAACACTGAAAGAGTGCCGTAGGCACGACATTTCTGTAGAAACGGCGGCGGCAAAGGCTTCGCCAGTCGCATAGCGACGGCACAAGCACTATTCATTCGGAGCCGCGTCTTTCCAGGTCACGCCAAAATCACTGGTAGTGAATCTTGCTACTTCGCCCTCGTGAAAATTCTTCAACTTCATTTCGCCGTTGCCATCCTCTTCAACAACCGCGGAAGTAATAATAGCTGTATATCCATTCAGCCTTCCCCATTCAGAATCCTCTGTGTAATCAAAGAATTGCCAGCTGGACCCCCGGTCTTTAGTCACAGCGAAGAGGTTGCCAAATGCGAAGTAGCCGATATCTTCGGTCGGGAACCCGATAGGTGAATCATCGATTCCGAACGGGTCGTCCTGAACGTGAGAGCGAATCAACCGCCAGTTTGACTCACCTGCGAGCCTCGTTTCGAAGCTGTATCTATGCTGCATGTAGAATATGGGCTGGTCAGTCACTCGGATCTCAAAAAGACTGTTCAATTCAGTTCTCGATCTGCCGGGATTGAAGTAATCAAGAGTTGCGAAAAGCGCCACCGTCACCGCACCAAAGAGCACAAGGTATTTTGAATATTTGGGGGCGGTAAGGTCCATTCGTCGTTGTGCCGTCGCTACGCGACTTTGATCTCCGGGTTGCAGCCTGACCCCGGGCTGCGCCTTCGGCTTGCCCGGGGCTACCATCCGTCGCCCCTTCGGGGCGGATCATTGGTAAATGCGTTCATCGCCTTCATCTGTGGCCAAGTCTTCCTTCGTGAAATTCGTGAAATTCGTGGCTAAACTTTTAGTCGGTCAGACAAGAATTCCTTCAAACGATCCGCGTTTACCCGCTCCTGGTCCCACGTGTCGCGGTCGCGGACGGTTACCGTCTGGTCCTCCAGCGAGTCGAAATCGACCGTGATGCAGAAGGGTGTTCCGACCTCGTCCTGGCGCGCGTAGAGCTTCCCGATGCTGCCCGTGTCGTCGTAAACCGAACGGATCGTGCCCGAGAGATCCTTCCTGATCCTGTGCGCCATCTCCACAATCCCTTCGTGGTTCTTCTTCAGAGGCAGGATCGCCGCCTTGATCGGCGCCAGTTCCTTAGTCAATTGAAGTATCACCCGGGTCTCGCCCCGGTCCGTCTCCTTCTCGGTGTAGGCGTCCATCATCACTGCCAGGAGCATGCGGTTGACCCCGATCGCCGGCTCGATGACATACGGGTAAAAACGCTCCTGCGTGTGCGGATCGAAGTACGAAAGGTCGTCGGTCGAGTCCGGGTTGATCGGATTGCCGTCCTCATCGACCGCCTTCTTCGAATGCGCGCGAGTATCAAAATCGGTCCTGTTCGCGATCCCCATAAGCTCGTCCCACTGCTTGTTCTCGTCCTCGCGCTCCGGGAAATAGCGGTACATTATGTCGATCGTCCGGGCGGAATAATGGGCGAGATCGTCGGCGGGAACCTCGTACAGATACAGATTCTCTTTCGAGATCCCGAGTCCGGTCAGCCAGCTCATATAGTTCTCGACCCATTCCTCGAAGAATTCCGGCGCGCTCTCCGGCCTGCAGAAATACTCCATCTCCATTTGTTCGAACTCGCGCGTGCGGAGAATGAAGTTCCCTGGCGTGATCTCGTTGCGGAACGCTTTTCCGACCTGAGCGATGCCGAACGGCAGTTTGCGCCTGGAAGTCGTGAGGATATTTCCGAAATTGATGAATATCCCCTGCGCGGTTTCGGGGCGAAGGTACGCCATCGCGGCGTAGTCCTCATCGTCGGCGACCGCGCCGAGCCTCGTGCTGAGCATCGTGAGAAACGGCCTCGGTTCGGTCAGGTCGCACTGCTCGGCCTCGCCGGGATGCTTCGAAGGCTTCATCTCACACTGCGAATCCTCCAGCTTGTCCGCCCGGAAGCGCTTCTTGCACGTGCGGCAGTCGGTCAGCATGTCGTTGAACGTCTCTTCGTGACCGCAGTACTTCCAGACCAGGCGGTTCTGGATGATCGAGGAGTCGATGCCCTCGATGTCGTCGCGGTCGTGGACCATCCATTTCCACCAGTTCTGCTTGATGTTGTTCGCAAGCTCGACCCCGAGCGGGCCGTAATCCCAGGCGCTGCCCAGGCCCCCGTAGATCTCGGAGGCCGGATAGACGAATCCCCTACGTTTGGAGAGGTTTACGATGGTTTCGATATTGCTGGCTGGCATATTGGGACCCTAAAGTAGATCTGAGATTGAACAATGTATCAAATGAGGCCGGCAGAACAGATGCAGCGCGAAGCGCTGCTCTAAACTTTCTTGTACGGTCCGTTTAGAGCAGCGCTTCGCGCTGCGGCTTTCAATTGAAGAAGACTTGAGGCCGGGCCTACTCGCCCTTGGCCTGAGCCTTTTCATCCTTCAGCACGGCCTTTCTGGAAAGCTTGATCTTGTTGCCTTCCTTGCCGATGCACTTGACCATCACCTGCTGGCCTTCCTTCAGCTCGTCGCGCACGTCCTTGACGCGGCGCTCGGAGATCTCCGAGATGTGCAGCAGACCGTCCACGCCGGGGAATATCTCCACGAACGCACCGAAGTCGACGATCCTTGAAACGGTGCCGAGATAGGTCTCGCCGACCTCTGCTTCAGCGGTCAGCGCCTTGATGCGCTCGAGAGCCGCATCCGCCGCCGCCGAATCCGCAGTCGCGATATTGACCGTTCCGTCATCCTCGACATCGATCTTCGCGCCGGTCTCGTCCTGGATCGAACGGATCACCTTGCCGCCCGGGCCTATGATGTCGCGGATCTTGTCCGGATGGATCTTGATCGTGATGATCCGGGGCGCATATTCCGAAACGTCCTCGCGCGGCTTGTCGATCGCCTTCGACATTATGTCGAGGATGAACATACGGCCCTTGCGAGCCTGCTCGAGAGCCTCGACAAGGATTTGGGCGTTGATGCCCTCGACCTTGATATCCATCTGAAGAGCGGTGATCCCTTCCGACGATCCCGTCACCTTGAAGTCCATATCGCCGTAGTGGTCCTCGGCTCCCGCGATGTCCGAAAGGATCGCGTAGCGGTTCTCTTCCATCACGAGTCCCATCGCTACACCGGCGACCGGACGCTTCAGCGGTACGCCGGCGTCCATCAGCGAAAGGCATCCGCCGCAGACCGATGCCATCGACGAAGAGCCGTTCGATTCGGTGATGTCGGACACGATGCGGATCGTGTACGGGAATTCCGATTCGTCGGGCAGAAGCGGCTCGATAGCGCGCCTCGCGAGGTTTCCGTGGCCGATCTCGCGTCGGCTCGTGTTGCCGAATCGGCCCGCTTCGCCTACCGAATACGGAGGGAAGTTGTAGTGGAGCATAAAGCGGCGCTTGATCTCGCCGGTCTCTATGTCGTCCATGAACTGCTCGTCGGATTTCGTCCCGAGGGTCGTGGTCGCGATCGCCTGCGTTTCACCGCGGGTAAAGAGCGCCGAACCGTGAACTCTCGGAAGCCAGCCGACCTCGCACGAGACGTGCCTGATCTCGCTGAACCTTCTGCCGTCAGGCCTTCGCTTGTTGGCCAGAATGTCCTCGCGGAAGATCTTCTCTTTAAGAAAGCCGAAAGACTTCGAGGCCAAAGACCTTTTCTCGGGATCGTCCTCGGGGAAGCTTTCGACAACTTCCTTCTTCAGCGCGTCGACCGCGGCATAGCTTGAAAGCTTGTCCTTTCCGGTCGTATCGAGCGCCTCGCGTAGCTTTTTCGCGTACTTCTTCTCGATCTGCGCGACGAACTTCTCGTCGAGCTTGGAGACTTCCGCTTCCCGCTTTTCGATCTCGAGCGCCTTGAACATTTCCTTCTGCCACAGGCAAAGGCGCTTGATCTCCTTGTGGGCAAGCATCATCGCCTCGACCATTATGTTCTCGGCAACCTCGTTCGCTTCAGCCTCGACCATCACGATCGCTTCCTCGGTACCGGCAACGATCAGGTTGAGGTCCGACTCGCGCCTCTCGTCATACGTCGGATTGACCAAGTATTTTCCGTCGACCAGCCCGATCCTGACACCGGCAATGGGGTTGAAGAAAGGTATGTCCGACAGGTAGAGCGCACACGAGGCGCCGGTTATCGCGATCACGTCCGGATCGTTATCCGAATCGGCCGAGATGACCGTCCCGACGATCTGCGTCTCGTTGCGGTATCCGTCAGGGAAGAGCGGCCTTACGGGCCGGTCGATCAGGCGGCACGTAAGCACTTCCTTTTCGTTCGGCCGTCCTTCGCGCCTGAAGTAGTTTCCGGGGATCCTTCCCGCGGAATAGCTCGATTCACGGTATTCGACCGTTAGCGGGAAGAAATCGAGTCCTTCCCTCGGCGTACGCATACTTACAGCGGACACCAGTACCATCGTGTCTCCGTAGCGGATAACAACCGCTCCGTCGGCCTGCTTGGCTACTTTCCCGTACTCGACTTCCAGGCTCTTGCCGCCAAGCTTTATTGCCTCTTTCAGATATTTTTTCATCTAGTGGTTTCCTCAAAAGAAAAAGCGGCAGATGCTCATGCCGTGAAGCATATCTGCCGCCTTCGGTTACTTTGTACCCTAAGAGCGATCCTCGTCCAAGGGGGGCATTCGTTGCTGTCACGTTCAGCGCCTGGCCCTGGGATTCTTCGAAAGGATCTTTTCAGTCTTGACTCGAAGAGGTCATTTGAAAGGCTTCACCCCGTTCGTTCCGCGGTCTTGCTATGAATGCACCGCGGACCTTCAGAGGCTTCGCCTATGGTTATCTTCTCAATTTCAGCTTCTTGATGATCTCGTGGTATTCGCCGATGTTGCGGCGCTTGAGATAATCGAGCAATTTTCTCCTGCGCGCGACCATTTTGAGCAGTCCGCGCCTCGAGTGATTGTCTTTCTTGTGTACTTTGAAATGCTCGGTGAGTTCGTTGATCCTCTGCGTCAGCAGAGCGATCTGCACCTGCGAAGATCCCGTGTCGTTGTCGTGGACCTTGTAGTCGTTCACTACCTGTTCTTTAACTTCTTTCGCTGATGGCATAACTGTCTAAAATGATCACTCCTATATCGCAGTAACTCCGGCGTGCCACGGCCGGTAACCGCGAAAGATTTCTAAAGGCTATATTCTGAATGCCGAACGGACGTAAGTCAATCGGCGCTTTCACTTAGGCGGCGGTCTTCTGAGTGCCGCCGTTCATTTCCTCCATGAACTTGGTCGAGAAGTTCCCGCTCTGGAACCGCTCGTCGTCCATGATCTTCAGGTGAAGCGGGATCGTGGTCTTTATCCCTTCGATCACCATCATCTCCAGCGCCCGCCTCATACGCCTGATCGCCGCCTCGCGCGTCCTTGCGTGGACGATGAGCTTGGCGATCATCGAATCGTAATACGGCGGAACCACGTAATCCGGATAAACCGCCGTGTCGACGCGCACTCCCGGGCCTCCGGGTATGTTGAACGCGGTGATCCTTCCGGGAGACGGCGTGAACTTCTCGGGATCTTCGGCGTTGATCCTGCATTCGATCGCGTGGCCCACGATCTGCACGTCTTCCTGCCGGTACTTGAGTTCCTCGCCCCTCGCGACCCTGATCTGGTTGTAGACGATGTCCGCCAGCGTGACCATCTCGGTCACGGGATGCTCGACCTGGATCCTCGTGTTCATTTCCATGAAGTAGAAAGAACCATCCTCGTCGAGCAGGAATTCGAACGTCCCGGCGTTCGAATAACCTATTTCCTGACAGGCTTTAACGGCGACGGCGCCCATCTGATCGCGGAGCCTTTCGCTGATCGCAACGGAAGGCGCCTCTTCAAGCAGTTTCTGGTGGCGGCGCTGAATTGTGCATTCGCGCTCGCCCAGGTGGATGCAGTTGCCGTGCTCGTCCGCGAGCACCTGGATCTCGATGTGCCTCGGCCGTTCGATGTACCGCTCGATATAGACCGAACCGTCCTTGAACGCCGCGAGAGCTTCCTGCTGGGCGGTCTGGAGCTGGTTCTCGAGGTCCTTCTCCTGGCGGACGATCCTCATCCCGCGTCCGCCTCCACCGGCGGCCGCTTTGATGATCAGCGGGAATCCGATCTCTTTCGCGATCTTGAGCGCCTCGTCTGTGTTTGCGATCGGATCGGGGCTTCCGGGAAGGATAGGCACGCCCGCGGCCTGCATAGTCCTCCGAGCCTCGACCTTGTCGCCCATCATCTTGATGATGTTCGGCCTCGGGCCTATGAACTTGATATTGCAGTCTTCGCTTATCGACGCGAACGTTTCGGATTCGGCCAGGAACCCGTATCCGGGATGGATGGCATCGACGTTCGTGATCTCGGCAGCGCTGATTATCGCGGGAATGTTCAGGTAACTTTCCGCCGAAGGCGGCTTTCCGATACAGATCGCCTCATCGGCAAACCTCACGTGAAGAGCGTCTCGGTCGGCCTCGGAGTGGACGGCGACGGTCTTGATGCCCATCTCCTTGCAGGTCCACATAATCCGGCAGGCTATCTCGCCCCGGTTCGCGATAAGGACCTTTTTTATCTCGCGGCTGCTCATAAAGCTAAGCCGCAACCCAATCACGTCTCACGAAGTGAAATCTTAGTCACCTGTGACTGGCTCGCGGCTGACAAATACTATTTCTTGATCCCGAACAAAGGCTGGCCGAACTCCACCGGCTGGGCGTTCGCGACATAGACCTTGACGATCTCGCCGGAGATCTCCGCCTGGATCTCGTTCATAAGCTTCATAGCTTCGACGATACACACCACCGAATCCGGCGATACCGTATCGCCTTCTTTCACATACGGCGGCTTTTCCGGCGAAGGGGCCCGATAGAAGGTACCGACTATCGGAGAGGTGATCTTGTGAAGGCCGTCGTCCTCATCGGCCTCAGGGGCAGATTCTGCTGCTTGAGCGGCCGGCTGAGCCGCAGGCGCTTCATAAGGCGCGGGATGTGCAGGCGCCACCGGAGCGGCGTGATGGACGATCGTGCTCTTGCCCAGCCGCACACGGATCTTTTCGTTCTCGAACTCAAAATCCGTAAACCCGTGCTCGTCGACCAACTTTGCGAGTTCCCTTAGCTCGTCCATGTTAAGCGAGGGCTCGGCTGCGGGTGTCCCTTTCACGGGTCCCTTTTCGCTGTCTTCTTTCTGGGTGGCTGAGGCCATAGTGTCCGCTCCTGGTTGTTAGCTCTTGGCTGCCATCTCGCGCGGGCTGTCGACCAGCTCGATAACGGCAAGTTCGGCGTTGTCTCCTTTGCGTCTTTCACCGATCCGGATGATACGAGTATATCCGCCATTGCGGTCCTTGTAACGTCCGCCGAGCTCCTCAAAGAGCCTTTTCACCGCTTTCACGCCCGCGGTCCTTTCGGGAGCGGCGCTTCCCTGGCCGCGAAAACGGCTCTGTTCGGTCTTGAATCCGCGGTTCCCCGAATGGAAATACTGCGCCGCGCGGCGCCTCAGATGCACTTCCTTCGCTGCGGCGTCCTCGCCTTCCAGGTGCTGGGCCTTCCTTGCCAGAGTGATCGCCTTTTCTACATACGGACGAAGTTCCTTCGCCTTTTCCACCGTGGTAACGATGTACTCCTTCTCGGAGTTGATAAGCGAGGTGGCCATGTTGCGGAGCATCGCCTTGCGGTGCTCCGGAGTCCTGTTGAGTTTGCGTTTTGCCTTTAAGTGTCGCATCGCCTTTTACCAAAATCGCGGGCAGGCGCCCGGAACTAGGTGTCCCTTCCGCCCGATCCCGGGATCGGGTTCCCTTCCTCGTCAAAATCCATTCCGAAATCCAGTCCCATTCCGTTGAGCAGGTCCTTGATCTCGTTGAGCGACTTCTTGCCGAAGTTCTTTGTGCCCAGCATCTCCTTCTCGCTCCGGCGGATCAGATCGCGTATCGTGCGCACGTCGGCGTTCTTCAGGCAGTTGTAAGACCTGACCGAAAGCTCGAGCTCGTCGACCGACCTGTCCAGCAGGTCGTTCCTGAGCAGAGGCGGACGCGCGATGTCCTCGTATGCGAACTCCTCTTCGTCCTCCTCGAAATTGATGAAGATGGACATATGGTCCTTCACGAGCTTCGCAGCGAGCCCTATCGAATCCTCGGGCTTGACCGATCCGTCAGTCCAGACCTCGATCGTGAGCTTGTCGTATTCCGTGTTCGATCCCTGCCTGGTCTTGTCGACGTTGTAGTTGACCTTCTTGATCGGCGTATGTACCGAATCGATCGGAATGTACCCGAGCGAGAGGTCCTCGTCGTTGTTGAACTCAGCCGAAACGTAGCCGCGCCCGCGCTTGAGGCGCATCTCGATATTGAGCTCGCCGTCCTTGCTGAGGGTCGCGATGTGGATGTCCTTGTCCAGGATCTCGACGTCGCTGTCGCCCTCGATGTCGGCGCTCGTTACCTCGCCTTCTCCGGCCTTGCTGATCGTCAGCGTTTTCGGCTCATTGCCGTGGAGCGTGAACGGGACCTGCTTCAGGTTGAGGATGACGTCCGTGGCGTCTTCAGTGACGCCTTTGATCGAGGAGAATTCGTGCTCCACGCCCTCGATCTTCACAGCGGTGATCGCCGCGCCTTCGATCGACGAAAGCAGCGCTCTCCTGATGGAATTGCCGATCGTGGTACCGAAGCCCCGTTCGAAAGGCTGAGCGTAGAACTTCCCGTATCTCTCGGTGAGAGTGTCAGAATCGACGTTGAGCCGGCTCGGCATTTGGAAATTTGTCCAATGGTTGTTCTGCGTCATATTTTCTTTTTAAAGGTGTCTAAAACCACCGAAAGGCAAGGACGGCCCGCGAATACGCGGGCAGCCCTCGCCAACGGAACCGAACTACTTGCTGTAGAGCTCAACGATCAGCTGCTCGTTGATATTGCCGTCGATGTCGTCGCGCTTCGGAAGGTCCGAAACGAGGGCGCTGATCTCGCCGTCGTTCGCCGTGATCCAGGGCGGCCTACCGCGTCCGACGGCCGTCTGCCACGCTCCTTCCACGTGCGGATTCTTTTTCGTTGTATCCTTCAGGGTGATCTCGTCGCCGACCTTCACCTGGAAGGACGGAATGTCCACTTTGCGGCCGTTAACGAGCACGTGCCCGTGATTCACGAGCTGCCTCGCCTGGCGGCGCGACGTGGAGAAACCCGACCTGTAAACGGTATTGTCGAGCCTTCTCTCGAGCATAAAGAGAAGGTTCTCACCAGTGATTCCTTTTTGACGGGATGCCTTTTGGAAGTAGATCCGGAACTGCTTCTCCAGGACGAAGTAAATGCGCTTCACCTTCTGCTTCTCGCGAAGCTGCTCGCCGTAGCCCTGGAGCATTCGCCTGCGGGCGGTCGGACCATGCTGACCGGGAGCCTGCGTGCCGCGCTTTTCGATGGCGCACGAAGGCTTGTAGCAGCGGTCGCCCTTAAGGAACAATTTTCCACCTTCACGGCGGCAAAGTCTGCACACCGCATCTCTATATCTAGCCATTTAGTAGGTTGTCGCCTCCAATCAATCTTGAATTGACGGAAAAGTTTACAGGCGATCCGCCGAAACGGATCACCCTTCGTCCTTTCGATATATCATTCGTACGGGCAGGGCTTGTCCCCGCCCGATCTAATTTGACCAAAAACTCTGTGCCTCAGACCCGGCGCCTTTTCGGCGGCCTGCAGCCGTTGTGCGGGATCGGCGTCGTGTCGCGGATCGACGTCACGCGGATCCCCGCGTTGTTGATCGCCCTGATCGCGGACTCGCGCCCTCCGCCCGGACCTTTCACCCGGACCTCGCATTCGCGCATCCCGGCTTCCTGTGCCTTCCTCGCCACATCGTACGCCGCCTGCTGGGCCGCGAAAGGGGTTCCCTTCCTGGAGCCTCGGAAGCCCTTTGCGCCGGCTGAGGACTGCGCGATAAGGTTTCCGTCCGGGTCCGTGATCGAGATAAGGGTGTTGTTAAAGGAGGCCGAAATGTGAACTATCCCCGCAGGGATGTTCTTTTTCTCTTTCTTCTTGTAGACCTTCTTTTTTCCTTTGGTCGATTTCTGTGCTTTTGCCATTATCTGTAGGTCGGCGGTCAGATCATCCCAAGCGCCTGGTTACGAGTTACTTCTTGCCCGGAGCCTTCTTCTTGGCGACAGCTGCGCGCTTCGGCCCTTTCCTGGTCCTCGCGTTGGTGCTGGTCCTTTGACCGCGCACCGGAAGTCCGCGCCTGTGCCTAAGGCCTCGGTAGCATCCGATGTCCATCAAACGCTTGATGTCCATCTGGCGCCGCTTTCGGAGGTCCCCTTCCACGTCGCCCTGTTCGTCGATGATGCTGCGGATGCGCGCGAGTTCCTCTTCGCTGAGGTCCTTGACCTTAGTGTTCACATCAACATCGGCCTGGGTCAGGATCTCGGTCGCCCTCGACTTCCCGATGCCGAATATGTAGGTCAACCCGATCTGGGACCGCTTCTGAAGCGGCAAATCAACTCCTGCAATACGAGCCATAATCTGTATCTACTCCTGAACTAACCCTGGCGCTGTTTGTGCTTCGGGTTCTCGCAGATCACCCTCACCACGCCCTTGCGGTGGATGATCTTGCACTTGTCGCAAATCTTCTTGACTGACGGACGGACTTTCATATCAGATCTCCCGATCATTCACCCCGCTAACTACTTGTAGCGGTAGGTGATGCGGCCGCGGCTCAGATCGTAAGGCGATAGTTCCACAAGGACCCTGTCGCCCGGAAGTATGCGTATGAAATGTTTGCGCATCTTCCCCGAAATATGAGCCAGCACTTCGTGATCCTTGTTGTCATCCAGCTGCACCTTGAACAGCGCGTTCGGAAGCGTGTCGATCACGGTGGCCGTTACTTCTATAGCTTCTTCTTTCGACATAAAGTCTATGACCAACTATGGCTGGTTGGACAAACCGTAAATGTTACTCTCTTTCACCCCGACATTCAAGTTATGCCGAAGCCGTTTCGCCTTTCTCGCTTCCGGAATCCTGCTTCTGCTCCTTTGTGAGCGTCAAAATCTCCGGCCCCGCCTCTGTTATGGCGACGGTGTGCTCGAAATGCGCCGAGTACTTCCCGTCGGCCGTCACGACGGTCCATCCGTCGGAGAGCGTCTTTGTATCCGCCGTGCCCAGGTTCAGCATCGGCTCGATGGCGAAAACGAAACCGGCACGGATCTTCTCGCGTGTGCCGCGGCGGCCGTAATTGGGTATCTGCGGCGCCTCGTGCATATTTCGCCCGATGCCGTGCCCCGTGTAGCCGCGGACTATGCCGTAGCCGTATTTTTCGGCGTGCGTCTGGACCGCCCAGCCGATGTCGCCCACGTTCCCGCCCGGGACGCATTGTTCGATCGCCAGGTGCAGGCTCTCTTCGGTAACCTTCAGGAGCCGGGCGGTCTCCTCATCGATCTCGCCCAGCGGGACCGTCGTCGCCGTGTCGCCCACGAACCCTTCCAGCGTCGCGCCCATATCCATCGAAAAGATGTCGCCTTCCTTCAGCACATACTCCGAGGGAAACCCGTGCACGACGGCCTCGTTGACGGAAGCGCAGATCGAGTACGGATAGCCGTGATAGCCGAGAAACGTCGGATAGGCTCCTGCATCCCGGATCATCTTCTCGGCGGCATTGTTCAGCTCGAGCGTAGAAATGCCGGGCTCGACCATACCGCGAAGCGTTTCACGCACGCCCGCGATCAGTTCGCCGACCCTCCGCATCTTGTCGAGATCGCTTTTTGATTTGGCAATGATCATATGCCTGCCCAAAAGGACCTGCGAATATCTTCTAATGAATCCGCTGCCGGTTCCCGCCACGGGGCTCCTTGAAAAACACAACGCCGGTCACGACCGGCCAAAAACAAACGATACCCGATAAGCCCGTTCAGACGGTCGCATTCGCGGAGCCGATCAAGGATTCCAGTTCCCTGTAGATCTCTTCAGGATCGCGGCTGCCGTCCACCGTCTCAAGCCTTCCCGACTTCCTGTAATAATCCAGAAGCGGTTTCGTGTTCTCCTCGTACGTCTCGAGCCGGACCTTCACCTTCTCCTCGGTGTCGTCCGAGCGCTGGACCAGCTCTGCCTCCGGATGCAGATCGCAGAAACCCTCTGTTTCCGGAGCCTTGAAGAATACGTTGTAGATCTCTCCGCATTCGGGGCAGTTCCTGCGTCCGGTCAATCTCTTTTCAAGTATCTCGGTCGGAACGTCGATCTGGATCGCGACAACAGGCTTTCCCAGTTCGTCCGAAAGAGACTCAAGCATCTCCGCCTGAACCGCAGTCCTTGGAAATCCGTCCAGAACGAAAGTCGCCCGGCAGTCTTCCCTCGCCGTCCTCTCGCGGACCATTTCGTAGGTTACCGCGTCCGGAACAAGCTTCCCTGACGCCATGATCCTTTGGACCTCGCGTGCCAGAGGCGTATCGGAATTCTTCATCTCCCGGAACATGTCTCCGGTGGAGATCTGCGGAATCCCGAGCCTCGATTCGAGAAGTCTGGCCTGTGTTCCCTTTCCCGCGCCCGGGGCGCCGATGAGAACGATGATCTTCGACATAAACATAAAAACCCGCGATCCGGCCTAGCTCCTTCGTCCCCTGAGCCTCGATCCGGCGCCGAGGAATCCCTCGTAATTGCGCATCACGAGCTGAGCCTCGATCTGTGCCACCGTGTCCATCGCAACGGCGACGATGATAAGAAGCGACGCGCCGCCAAAGAAGAACTGGTAGCCGAGTCCAGTCGGGACCCACTGCAGACCGGGTGTCGCACGGAAGAACGCGTCGAGCGTCTCGCCGATGAAAGGCAGGCGTCCGACGTTGAATCCGGCGAGCAGAAGCTGGGGAATGAACACGACCAGCGCCAGGTAGATCGCTCCGATCGTCGTCAGGCGCGTCATCACCGAGTTAAGGTAATCGGCGGTCTGGGCACCGGGCCTTATGCCGGGAATGAACCCGCCGTGCTTGCGCAAATTGTCCGCCACCTCGTCGGTGTTGAAAATGATCGTGATATAGAAGAACGTGAACAGGACGATCAGCCCTATGAACACGGCCTCGTAGTAAGGATCGCCGCCGCGGAACTGGTTGAAGAACGTCTGCACCTGCGTCCACCACGAATCCGGATTGTTCGGATCGGCGGGGATCGCGGAAAACAGCGTCTGCGGCATCGCAAGCACTGACGAAGCGAACATGATCGGGATGACGACGCCCATGTTGAACTCCAGGGGAAGGCTCGTCTCCTGGCCCTTGAAGACCTGATTGCCGACCCTTCGGCTGGCGTAGCTGATCGCGATGTTGCGCCTCGCCGATTCCATATAAACGATCAGCGCGGTAAGCGCTATCAGCGCGGCCACTAGGAAGATCACTCCCAGCGTCTGCACCGGATCGCCCTGGCCGACGCGGTCTGCGACCTGTGTCAGAGCGCTCGGGAGCGTGATCAGGATCCCGGCGAAAATAAGGAGCGAGATGCCGTTCCCGACGCCGCGTTCCGTGATCTGCTCGCCGAGCCACATCACGAAGATCGTTCCTGTCGTAAGCGTCGTCACAGTCATCACCGTGAGCCACCAGGTGTTGTCGATGACCCCGTTGGTCTGCAGCCACGTGGAGATGAAGAACGACTGCACCGCGCAGAGCGCCACGGTCAGGTACCGCGTCCACTGGTTCATCTTCTGGCGTCCGACCTCGCCTTCTTCCTGCACCTTCTTCAGCTGCGGATAAAGGACGGGCATCAGCTGCATGAT
>JAGFIQ010000012.1 GCA_024103495.1 Aridibacter famidurans | reverse complement strand
CTCGTCTTTCCCGCCTCCTGTGTCCTGTCTTCTGTCTTCTATTCCGCCGCCACGCGGCTCTATGGTGGGGGGCGCCTCTTGACCGTGGTTGGCGCCCTGCGGGCTTACCCACGGCTAAGCTGAGGTCGTCGCAAGTCGACGCACCAGTCTGCCGTCCTGTGGTGTCTGCCTCCCGTCTCCTGTCTCCTGACTTCTTTCATTCCGCCGCTACGCGGCTCGATAGTTCGGGGCGCCTCTTGACCGTGGGTGGCGCCCTTCGGGCCTACCCACGGCTAAACTCAGATCGTCGCTACGCGACGCACCGGTCTCCCGTCTCCTGTCTCCTGTCTCCCGTCTCCTGTCTCCCGTCTCCTGTCTCCTGTCTCCCGTCTCCTGCCTCCCGTCTCCCGTCTCCTGCCTCCAGTCTCCCGTCTCCTGCCTCCCGTCTCCCGTCTCCTCCCTTGACTATCCCAAGCTTCTGACCGACCATTTCCCTGATTCTGGAAACCTGTCCGACACAGACGGCCTGACCCGGCCGCAAACCCGCTATGATCAGGGAAATCGTGACTATCCTCATCTTCGTACTCATCGCCGCCGGAGGCGCCTTCGCGCAGTCCGATGCGGTGACCGCCGCCCGAAAGTTTCGTGAACAGAACGAGATACAGCTGATCGAGAGATACCTCGCGTTTCTCTCGCTGCCCAACGTCGCGTCTGACACAGCGAATATCAAACGGAACGCGGAGCACATACGGGCGGAGCTGGAAAAGCGCGGACTAAGTCCCCGACTTCTCACGCTCGATGACCCGAAAGTACCGCCGGCCGTCTACGGAGAGCACCCTGTGCCCGGCGCCACAAGGACCATCGTTTTCTACGCGCATTACGACGGCCAGCCGACCGATCCCGCCGATTGGACCGTTACCGCGCCCTGGAAGCCGCAGTTGATGACGGCCGCAGCCGAGAAAGGTGGAAGACCCGAAGAGTTGCCGTCAAACGGTCCCGTAGATCCCAATTGGAGGATCTACGGGCGTTCGGCTTCCGACGACAAGGCGGGCGTGTTCACGATCCTTGCGGCTTTCGACGCGTTGAAGGCAGCCGGGATCGAACCCGCCGTGAATATGAAATTCTACTTCGAGGGCGAGGAGGAAGCCGGTTCTTCGAACCTCAGAAGTGTCCTTGAGAAATACAAGGATCTTTTGAAGGCCGATGCCTGGATCATATGCGACGGACCGGTCCATCAGTCCGGGAAGAAGCTCGTGTCGTTTGGAGTCCGCGGCGTAACTTCCGCGGCATTAACGGTTTACGGCGCGAACCGCGACCTTCACAGCGGACACTACGGCAACTGGTCTCCGAATCCGGGGATGCGGCTTGTGAAACTCCTTTCGTCGATGAAGGACTCTGACGGCAGGGTCCTGATCGAAGGCTGGTACGACGACGTTGAGCCGCTCGGTGAACTCGAAAAGCAAGCGATCGAGGACGCTCCGAAGTACGATGAACAGCTGAAACGCGAACTCGGCCTCGCAGGCACGGACGGCGGCGGGCGGGAACTTCTCGACCTGCTGAACGAGCCGTCACTGAACATCAACGGGATGAAAGTCGGCGACGTCGGAGAGCTGGCGAGGAACGTGATCCCTTCGAAAGCAGAGGCCGTCCTTGGATTGCGGCTCGTGAAAGGCAACGATCATAGACGCCAGCTTGAGAAACTCCGTAAACACATCGTGCGGCAGGGATTCTATGTCATCGACCGCGATCCGACAGCGGAAGAGCGTCTGAAGCATCCGCTGATCGCCAAGTTCATCGCCGAAGACACGGGTTATAACGCGCAGAGGACCGCGATGGACCTGCCGATCTCACTGGCTGTCGTGGCGGCAGTCGGACGAGCGAGAGGAGAACAGCCGGTAACGCTACCCACGATGGGCGGAAGCCTGCCGCTTTCGATAATCACGGAAACGCTCGGCGATCCGGCACTGATCACGGTCCCGATAGCGAACTACGACAACAATCAGCACGCGGCTGACGAGAACATAAGGATCGGAAATCTTTGGGACGGGATCGAGATCTACGCGTGCCTTATGACGATGGATTGATCCGCCGCTTTCCCGCTTCGCGGCGCAGCCCGGGCGCCCGGAATCCCCAGTAGCATCCCACACTTTAATGCCCCGTTTCGAACCGGGCGCATAGCCGTCTGTCCCACGATTTCGAGCTAGCGATCCCGCGTTCAACTTCGCTTGTTTCCGCGAAGCGGTTTTGCTATTCTCGTCCAGACCCCAGCCGCACATATCTGCGGAACTCCCTCAACAATTTGATCGGCTTTCACTTCGGGATCGGAGGTATTTCGAGATGGGAATTGTAGTGTGCGTCCGTAGACCGTTTGTATCGATTACAAAGGCCTTGCCGGCGCTTGGAACGGTTCTGCTCATTTTCGCCATTCTTCAGGCGGCAGGTCTGATCTCGCTTGGCGGTCTGTTCGGAGGGACGGTCAGCGCACAGTCGGGCAACGATCCCGGCGCCGACCCAACAAAATTGAGCCAGGAAGTTCTGAGCCAGCTGGAGTCCCTTGCGCGGGAAAAGAGATCGAGGACCCCCGCCGAGCAGAAGATCGACTCGCGACTGCTGTTCACGATCAAGATGGAGCGCGGAGAAGCGATCGCAAGCGGCGTTCCTACCCTCGAAACCGGCCTGCGAGCAGATGCCGAAGGATTCATCGAGGTCGATATCACCGCAAATGTTACCGACCGCCTTCGGAAGCGCCTCGAAGAGAAAGGGGCGAAGATCCTGGCCGACCACCCTCAGTTCCGAAGCATAACGGCGAGCGTTCCGATCCGCGAGGTGGAAGCGCTAGCGGAATTGAGGGAGGTCATTTTCATTCAGGCGAAACTTGATGCTTCGACAAACGGTTTCGGTTCCCCGCAAGCCCCGTCTCAAGGGCTCGGACAGAGAACCGCCGGGAATGGACTCGAATCCGCCGTCATCCCGCTTCGAAAGGACTACGCTTCAATCGCGGAATCCCTCCGAAGTGCGCTTGTGATCGGAAGCGCCACATCGCAAGGAGATACGACGCACCGCTCGGCCCAGGCAAGGGCGCTTACCGGATTCGACGGCACGGGAATCAGGATCGGCGTGCTTTCCGACGGCGTCAATACGCTTGCGGCAAGACAGGCGACCGGTGATCTGCCGGCCACCGTCACGGTACTTCCGGGCCAGGCCGGTTCCGGCGACGAAGGTACGGCGATGCTGGAGATCGTGCACGACATCGCCCCCGGAGCCGACCTCTATTTCGCGACGGCGTTCGGTTCTCTCGCCGGGTTCGCCCAAAACATCCTGGACCTGAGGGCGGCGGGTTGCGACATAATCATCGACGACATCAGTTACTTCGTCGAGACGCCATTTCAGAACGGCCAGGGGCCGCTCGTGATATCACCCGGCAATGCCGGCCTGATAGTGCAAAGCGTTAATACGGTGACTTCTTCGGGCGCGATCTACATGTCGTCAGCCGCGAACTCCGGCAACCAGAATGACTCGACTTCGGGAGCGTGGGAAGGAGATTTCGCGAACGCCGGTCCTGCAGGCGGGGTTCTCGCGGGCGCGGGGACATTGCACAATTTCGGCGGCGGCACAACGCAGAACCCTATGCTTACGGCGGGAAGGGTCCTTCTAAAATGGTCCGATCCGCTTGGCGCTTCCGGGAACGATTACGACATCTATGCGCTCAACGCCGCGGGCACGGGTATCGTTGCGGCGGCGACAAACGTCCAGAACGGGAACGACGACCCCGTCGAGGACCTCGGCAACCGGTCGGCGGGGCAAAGGCTCGTCATCGTCAGGTGGTCGGGAGTAGACCGGTTCCTCCACCTCAATTCGAACGGGGGAAGGATCACGGTTTCGACTAGCGGCACTATCTACGGACACAACGGCGGACAGAACACGGTCAGCGTCGCCGCGGTTCCGGCGGGACCGGCGGTCAACAACACGTCGATCGGTCCCTTTCCTATGGCCCACAGCCCGGCCGATGTTGTCGAAACGTTCAGTGCCGACGGGCCCCGCAGGATCTTCTACAACGCGGACGGGACCCAGATCACACCCGGGAACGTGTCTTCAACGGGCGGGCTGTTGCTTCAGAAGCCTGACATCGCCGCCGCCGACGGAGTGACCACTACGACGCCCGGCTTCATACCTTTCTTCGGCACATCGGCTTCCGTTCCCCACGCCGCGGGCCTCATGGCCCTCCTGAAACAGGCGAGCCCTTTGTCCACGAACGCACAGCTTTACACGGCAATGACCAGTTCGGCGATCGATATCGAGTCGCCGGGTTTCGACCGCGATTCGGGAGCGGGGATCTTTATGCCTCTTCGGGCGATGAACGCCCTCGGGGTAACGGGTCCGGCGCTCCTGGACAACGGCCAGGTCGGGATTGCGGACGGGAACGGAAACGGGATCCCGGAACCTGGAGAATTGGTGGACCTACAGTTCCCTCTGAACAATCTGGGGCTGTCCAGCGCGACCGCGATCACCGCGACGCTGACGACATCAACCCCCGGTGTGACGGTGTGGGCCGGAGCTCCGCCGTCGGGTCTTTCTTATCCAAATCTCGCGGCCGCGACGGGAACGGCGACGAGCACTCAGCCGTTCCAGATAGAGATCTCCGACGCTTTTCCCTGCGGAGGAACGATATCTCTGACACTCACGGTAAGTTATTCGGGCGGATCGCTGCCCCAGCAGGTCTTCAACTACACGCTGGAAGCCGGGCCTCCTTCCGTGATCACCACAACGCTTGACGCCACGCCCCCGCCGACAGGGTTCGGGTATACGCCCGCAACGGGCACCCAGACCGGGAGGCTCGTAAGGAACGGTGTCGTAAGCAGCTGCGCAGTGCCAAAGGCGAGTCCCGGCCTTCAAGATGCGCTGCCAAACAGGCGCTACGACTCGTACGTGTATACCGCCTCCGGCTCCGGATGCGTGACCGTTACGTTGTCGACAAGTTCGCTTGCATTGTTTTCAGCAGCCTACAACAATTCCGGGTTTGTCAGCGCAAATCCGACGACCAACTATCTCGCCGACGCAGGCGTTTCGGCTGCGGTCACCAGCTATTCGTTCAACGTAACCGCGGGACAGCAGTTCACTGTCGTGGTCCACGAGGTCGCAGTCGGCGGCGGGCTCGGGCTCGGTTACACGCTGAACGTAAAGGGTCCGATCGCAGGACTCTGCCTCGAAGCAACGGCTGCAGGCGCAAGGATCGGCGGCCGGGTCCTTACGAGCAACGGAAGGCCTGTCTCGAATGCGGTCGTGACGATGGTGGACCCGGACGGGATCCCAAGAAGTGTCCGCACCAATCCGCTCGGCTATTTTTTCATTGACGATGTGCCGGCCGGCGAGACGTACGTCCTGCAGGTCAGGGCGAAAGGCCTCGCGTTCCTGCCGCTGCTTGTGCAGGTCGGAGAAGACATTGATGGTTTGAGGATCTTCGCCGAGCCTTGACGCCTTGCGGCCGTTCGTCCGGCTCAGAAGAGGACGAACGATCCCGAGTCGGCGATTCCGCCCGCCGAACGGGCGACAGACCCGGAAAGTGGCTAATAGTCCTCGGTTCCGCGGAACCTGTCTTTAATGTTGCGCGTTCTGGCGTTATAGTTCAACGTCGGACAGGTTTGCGCAGCTTTATGGCTCAGGAATCCAGAACAGCCGAGGTCAGGCTCCGGCCCGGAGACCGGATCGGGCGCTACACGATCGTAGAGATGATCGGAAAAGGCGGAATGGGCGAGGTCTTCCTGGCCGAGGACACACGGCTCGACCGCAAGGTCGCGCTGAAGATACTTCCCCCGCAATGCTGCGAGGACTCGGAGGGGCTAGCCCGGTTCGTACGCGAAGCGAAGGCCGCATCCGCCCTCAACCATCCGAACATCATCACGATCTACGAGATCGACGAAGCCGGCGACGTCACATATATCGCGTCCGAGTACATCGAAGGTGTCCTATTGCAGGACAGGGTCGCGGGCGGAGGCCTGCCGATCTTAGAGGTACTTGATATTGCCGCTCAGATCGCTTCCGCTCTGACGGTCGCCCACGCGGCGGGGATCGTGCACAGGGACATCAAGCCCGGGAACGTGATGATCCGGCGCGACGGCCTTGTGAAAGTCCTGGACTTCGGGATCGCGAAGCTGACTGGCACCGAGGAACCGGAGGTCGATCCGGAAGCGGTCACACAGCCTTATCTCAGAACGCAGGAAGGACTCGTGCTCGGGACCGTCGGATACATGTCGCCGGAACAGGCGCGGGGACGAAACCTGGACGCACGGTCGGATATATGGAGTCTCGGCTGCGTGCTCTACGAGATGGTCGGCGGAAAGAAGGCTTTTGAAGGCGAAACGATCGCCGACGTTCTCGCGGGCATAATCCACAAGGAGCCGATGCCGCTTTCCGCCTCGGGTAACGAAGTCCATCCCGAACTCGAAAGGATCGTACGAAGGGCGTTGTGCAAAGTGGCGGAAGACCGATACCGTTCGGCCGAGGAGATGCTCGAGGATCTCAACCGCCTGAAGACGCGACTTCTTCTGGAAGAGGCGGAAACCGGCCGATTCGCGGCTTACGTCTCGGCCGAGACCGTTTCCGAACCCGAGTCCATCGCCGTCCTTCCCTTCGCGGACATAAGCGCGGGCGACGATACACGCTATTTCAGCGAAGGCCTCACGGAAGAGGTGATAATGAACCTCTCGAAGCTGAAGCAGCTGAGGGTCATTTCCAGAAGCGCGACGATGCAGTACGTCCACGAAGGGAAGTCCCACCGGGATATGGCCGGCGACCTGGGCGTTCAGTACCTTCTTGAGGGCGGCGTGCGAAGTATCGGAAAGGAACTCAGGATTACCGCTCAGCTTATCGACGCACTGAACCAGGTCTATCTGTGGGCCGAATCATACCGAGGGACGATAGACGACATTTTCGAGATCCAGGAAAAGGTTGCGGCGGAGATCGTCCGCGCACTGAAGGTCCGGCTTTCTTCCGACGAGCAGACGGAGCTCCGAAAGCGTTACACGGAGAATACGGAAGCCTATCAGATGTACCTTCGGGGTCGTTTCTTCTGGAACAAGCGCAGCGAGGAAGGGATACGGAACGCGATAAGGTATTTCGAGATGGCCATCGATGAGGACCCGGAGTACGCGCTTGCGTGGGCGGGGATCGCCGATTCTTACACCGTGCTCGGCGAGTACGGGAGCATCCCGAGGA
The DNA here is from genome assembly GCA_024103495.1 of Aridibacter famidurans. Classification (GTDB taxonomy): domain Bacteria; phylum Acidobacteriota; class Blastocatellia; order Pyrinomonadales; family Pyrinomonadaceae; genus Aridibacter; species Aridibacter famidurans. Next base: position 5,135 of record JAGFIQ010000012.1, on the reverse strand, counting down.
GGCAGTTGTTCCCGAAGGCACGCGAGGCGGTCGATAAGGCTCTGCAGTTCGACGACTCGCTTGCCGAGGCGCACTGCTCGAACGCGATCCTGATGATGCTCGAAGACTGGGACTGGGAAGGCGCGGCGAGGGAATACGAACTGGCGATCGAGTTAAATCCCAATTACGCAACCGCTTACCAATGGTACTCGCAGTGGTTCGAGAGCAGGGGCGAGACGGAAGAGGCGATCAGGTACGCGGCGAAGGCAGCGGAGCTCGATCCGGTCTCGCAGGCGATCCAGCAGGACCTGGGGCTCGCTTTGTACTACGCCCGCCGGTACGAAGAAGCGATCGAGGTCGCAATGCGGACGCTGGAGCTCGACCCCGTTTACCCTGCGGCTCACCGTCTTCTTTCTCTTGCGTATCAGGCTGTCGGCCGTTTCGAAGAGGCGATCGAGGCGAACGAGCGCTGGGGCGAGTTGACCGGGAACGAAACGGAATGCAAGGTCGCCCTGGCCCAGTTATTTGCCGCCTCGGGAAATGAGGACCGTGCGAAGGAGCTTCTGGATGAGATCGAGGGCTCAGGCAAGGAGCTAGCAAACCTATTCCGGGGTCTCGCGCTCGCGAGAACCGCTCTCGGGGAGAACGACAAGGCGTTCGAGCTTCTCGAATCCGGACTCGAGAGAAAAGAAGAAGCGCTGCTGAGCCTAAAGGTCGATCCGAAAGCGGACGGCCTGCGAGAGGATCCGCGGTTTGACGAGATCCTTCGCGCGATGGGAGTGTGATCGGTGAACCGTGAGCCGTGAGCTGTGAGCCGTTTAGCCCCCACACTTGTGCGGGGAAAGACTCGAATTGTTGACCCCCCATTCATATTCGCGTTTCGACTATTCTGAAATTCCCGTTCTCAGGGGATCTCGCAACGGATCCATTTGTTTCCGTTTAGAGCAGCGCTGCGCGCTGCGGCGTTCGCGGAATGCTTGCGGGACTCCGTGATACGCGGCGTGGCCGCGATAGAACAGTTCAAGAGGGCAAAGACAATGAATAAAAATCTATTGAAGCAACTTCTTCTCATCATTTTTATCCTGGCGGCCGCCTCCCCTCTTCTCGCGCAAGGAGGGAGCTCACAGAACACCGAAGAACAGAGGGCGCGCCGCCATTCTCTTGAATCCGAGCTTCAAAGCATCGCCGTCGTCGAGCGGAAGGTGATGGTCCGAATGCGCGACGGCAAGCGGATGGCGGCGGACATATATCGCCCGAAGGACGCTGCGGTGAAATATCCGACGATCTTCTCGCGCACGCCTTACAACTTCAATTTCTGGGACGTGAACCTGCGTGCGCCGCGCGATATGTCGTCGATCATCGACGCCGTAAAACGCGGATATGCCTACGTCGTAATGAACGAGCGCGGACACTTCTTCTCCGAGGGCAATTACGACATTCTCGGCCCGCCTTTGACCGACGGAGAGGACGCGATCGAATGGATCTCGTCGCAGGGCTGGTCGAACGGCAAGGTGGGGCTGATCGGATGCTCCTCGACCGCCGAGTGGCAGATGGCTGTCGCAGCACGGAATCCTGAAGGCCTCGCCGCGATGATCCCGCAGGGATTCGGCGCGGGCGTCGGAAGGGTCGGGCCATATTTCGAGCAGGGGAACTGGTACCGGGGCGGTGCGGTTCAGATGCTGTTCATCGCCTGGCTCTACGGACAGGTGAACCAGGTCAGGCCGATGCTTCCGGCGGATGCGACTCAGGAAGAAATGATAGCCGCATCCAGGCTGTTCGATCTCGCTCCCCAGATGCCGCCCGTCGACTGGTCGAAAGCGCTTGCCCATCTTCCGGTCCAGGACATCCACAAGGCTGTGGACGGCCCGAAGGGAATCTTCGCTGACGAGATGCCGGTGCCGACCGGAGGCAGGATGATCCAGAGGGCGCCGAACGATCCCGCGTGGTACAAGGGCGGCCTTTGGCACGACGATATGAAGATCGACACGCCGGGGTTCTGGTTCGTCTCGTGGTACGACGTTTCGGCGGGCCCGAATATCGCGACCTACAACCACGTCAGGAATACCGCGAGCCCCGACGTCGCCGATAAACAGTACCTTGTGATCGCGCCAACGCTGCACTGCGGATACAAGCGCGCGACCGAGGACACGGTCGTCGGCGAGCGTTCGATGGGCGACGCGCGGCTCGATTACGACGAGATGACCTACGGTTGGTTCGACCATTTCCTGAAGGGCGAGGACAACGGCATTCTCGAAAAGATGCCGAAGGTACGCTACTTCACAATGGGAATGAACAAGTGGCAGTCGGCGGAGACCTGGCCGCCTCCGGGCGCGAAGCCGATGACCTTTTACCTCTCAAGCGAAGGAAGTGCGAACTCGCGTAACGGCGACGGGAAACTGACCTCGGCCCCGCCGGAGAACGACGCTCCAGACACTTTCAAGTACGATCCGATGAATCCGGTACCTTCTTACGGAGGAAACGTATGCTGTACGGGTAACGCGGTCCGTGGCGGCGCGTTTGACCAGCGTGAGATGGAAAAGCGCGACGACATCCTCGTTTACACGAGCGAGCCGCTTTCGGAAGGAGTGGAGCTGAGCGGGCCGATCGACGTGAAACTGTTCGTTTCCTCGGACGTCAAGGACACCGACTTCACGGTCAAGCTGATCGACGTCTATCCCGACGGAACGGCGTACAACCTCGATGAGACGATCCAGAGGATGCGCTACCGCGAGGGCTTTGACAAGCCGCTTGTCTGGATGGAGAAAAGAAAGGTTTACGGGTTCAGCTTCTCGCCGATGGTGACCAGCAACTGGTTTGCGCCGGGCCACAGGATCCGGATCGAGATCTCGAGCAGTAATTTTCCAAGATTCGACCGGAACCTGAACACCGGCGGGAACAATTACGACGAATCGAAGGGCGTGATCGCGACGAACAGTGTGCACCATTCGAAGCAGTATCCTTCGTCGGTGACGATCACTGTTGTGCCGAGGTGAGCCGTGAGCGGCTCACCGCTTACCGCTCACCCTCAGAAGCTCTTCCTGAACAGATACGAAGCCCGAACGAAGAAGCTCCTGCCGTCGCGGCGGAGCCCGTCGTCGAACGTCCCCGTGAACGGGTTGAATCCCTTGTAGAACAGATTGTCGTTGTAGCCGACGTAGAATGCGGTTCCGGGATTCGGGCTCCACCCGAAGAGCATCTGGCCGTTGAGTGAGCGCCGTACCGAATCGTAGTCCCAGCGGACCCTTGCAAAGGTAAACCGGGTGAATTGATAAACGGACCTTGCCGAAACCAGATGAGAATCGAACGCGACCAGGCCGGTGTCGTTCCGCGTCAGCCGTTGTCGATTGTAAGAAAAGCTGATGCTCCAGGGATCGGTCGGCTGAAGGTTGATGCCCAGTTCGTAGCGCAGGCGGAAAGCCTTACCAGGGTCCAGCGCCGGTTCTTCGAGCGTGGGATCGGTCTGGCGGTCGATCAGATATTGCAGATACGCGGGGCTGACCCTAGGGAAAACCTCCGACGCTCCGAAGTCCAGATCGAGCCCGTTCTCGGTGAATCCCAACTCGGCATAGACCGAGAACCGCTTGCTGAACGTCTTGCCAACGTTCGCTTCTCCGTACCACTGAAGCGCTCCGCGGTGGTCCTCACCGAAAAAAGCGCCGTCCTGCGTCGCTGACCTGCTCGGCCCGAACTCGTCCTCATAGATCTTCTCGATCGAACTTCCGAAGCTCATATTGATGTCGAGCTGATTCTGGAACTTGAAGTTCGTGTTGAGGCTCGCCAGAGTGGCTCCCTGCAGCCTTCCGGATTCATCGACGCTAAAACCGTGCGAGCCGCGCGTCGTGATCCCGATCAGGGTGTTCTGAGGTTTGGGCTCGGTCCCGAGCCTCCATCTGTAGCTACCGCCGTGCGTGTTAGTTCTCCGCGTGAACCCGACATCGGCCCGGTAGTCCCTCGACCTTCCGCTTATCTCCGCCGACCAGCCCCGGTTTCGTCCGGTGTAGTCAAACAGCTGACGGTATGCGACGCCGTTACCGGAACGAAACTCCCGCGTGTCGTTCTCCGGATTGTAGAAGATCCCTCTCGTGTGTGTGAAAACGGCCTGGAACTCGGCGAACGTCCTCGAATCGAGATAGATCTTCCCATCGAAGCCTCCGAGCGAGTTCTTCCTGTCCGCGCCGAAATTGTACTGGGTCGCGAAGATCCCGATGCTTGAATTCTCGAGGATGTCCCGTTTCAGCCGGAGCACACCGACATACGCCCTTGTATCGGTATTCGGAAAGCGGTCGACTGCGGTCATCACTCCAAAGGTGTTCTTCCCGATCTTGCCGGTCACCTTCGCCGCGACATCCGGATCGGCAATGTTTCGGGTATTGACGACTTGCAAAGGCGAATTGAAGATCTCCCTTCCCTCAAGAAAGAAAGGCCGCTTCTCCGGGAAGAATATCGGAAAGCGCTCGTTGGCCCGAACCACCGGCGCGTCCGCCTCTACTTCCGCGAAGTCGGGATTTACCGCCAGATCAAGGGTCACATTTGGCGTGACCTGGAACTTCACGCTGACGCCGACGTCGGCCTCGACCGAGCCGTTATCGAAGAACGAGAGTCCCGGGATATCGGAATCGCCGATCCTTCGTCCGGATTGCGAGACAGTGACACTAGGAACTATCTCGATCGTTCGCTCGGTATCGATCCCTGTCAGCCCCGTGATCCGGCCGAGCTGGACGAGCTCGTTGACGCCCTTTTTCATAGGCATCCAGCCGTCGATCTCGCGGTTCAGCCTGTCGATCCGGCGCCAGAAATCGATGCCCCACATTTTCCCTTCTCCCGCCTCGTATCGCAGCGATTTGAAAGGGATACGCACCTCGACGGACCATCCGTTCTCGACTATCACGCCCTTAGATTCCATCACGATATCCACGCTGAAATCGGACTGGAAGTCGTTCACCGTCTTGATCCCGTCGGCCTGTATCCCGAACGGATTGAACTGGAGGATGTAGGCGCGCCTCTGGTCATTGAATGTGTCGAGGAACACGCCGACGTAATCTTCGCCGCTGACTGCGTCGCGTTTCGAGACCGTCGCGCGTATTCTGTCGGGCTCGTCGAAGCAGAAGTACGGCATGTACGGGTTCTTGCTGTGGTAACCCATATACGCGTCCGTC
>JAGFIQ010000002.1 GCA_024103495.1 Aridibacter famidurans | reverse complement strand
CCGGTTCCTTGGACATCGTGAATTCAAGCGTTCCACCTTCCTGCAGAGCCTTGTGTGCGAATGACGTGTCGCGCAAGGGTTCACCGTTCAGGCGGACCGATGACACGTACATCCCGTCTTCGCTTCTTGAGATAGTGAACGTCCTGCCGTTCTCGAGATGGATCTTCGCTTCCCTGAAGACCGGCGTGCCGATCGAGTACACGGGATCGCCAGGATTGACCTGATAGAAACCAAGCGCGCTTAGGACATACCAAGCCGACATCTGACCGCAGTCCTCGTTGCCGATCAGTCCGTCGGGCGTCGGCTTATAAAACTCGTCCATTATCTTCCGGGCATAGTACTGGGTCTTCCACGGCTGTCCGGCGTAGTTGTAAAGATACGCGATATGGTGAGAGGGTTCGTTTCCGTGGGCATACTGACCGATCAGGCCCGTGATGTCCGGCTGAACGCGGCCTTCGAGCTTCGATTCTGTAGTGAACAGTTCGTCGAGCTTCTCGGCAAACCTTACCTTGCCTCCGAAAAGTTGGATCAGGCCGCCAATGTCTTGAGTGACGTGGAACGTGTACTGCCACGAATTCGCTTCCGTGAAATGAAAGGTGACCTCGTTTGGCGAGAACGGCGAGATCCAGTTGCCGTTCTGCTTCGGCCGCATAAAGCCGGTCTGCTTGTCGAAGAGGTTCTTGTAAAACTGGGCGCGGCGGAGGTGAATCTCGGCTTCTTCTGAAACCGGACCTTTCAGCCTCGGACGAGCGCTTTCAATATCGTCCAGTTCTTGGTCGACAAGTAGATTCTTGCGTTCATTTACTTCCCTTGCGATCACGTACAGGCAATAACTGTTGTACGCATACTCGAGCGTCCTTGAGACCGACTCCTGCTCGTCTTCCATCGAGATGAAACCACGGCTGCGGAACGCTGTAAGTCCCTCTATGTCGAGTTCCGACGAATGCCTCGCCGCCTCGTACGCCTTCTCGTAATCGAATCCCTCGATGCCCTTCGCCATCGCGTCCGCGATCACCGAGACTGCGTGATACCCGATCATCGTGTCGGTCTCGTTCCCGGCGAGCTCCCACACCGGAAGCTTGCCTCCCTGCTCGTACATCCGTATGAAGGTGTTGATGAACTCGACGGTGCGCTTCTCGTCGATGATCGTGTAGAGAGGGTGCGTCGCGCGGAAGGTGTCCCACAACGAAAACACTGTGTACTGTCTTGAGTTCAAAGTTCCAGGTTCAAGGTTCAAAGAACTGTTCAAAGTTCCAGGTTCCAAGTTCCTGGAACTGTTCAAGGATCCAGGTTCAAAGTTCAAAGACGTACGCTTATCATCCGACTCACTTTCTTTGAACCTTGAACTTTGAACTTTGAACTTGGCATTGGACCTTGAGCTTTGAACTTTGAACTGATCAGCGATGTTGTGGATCTTCCGGTCCATCCCCCGGTAGTTTCCGTCGACGTCGTTGTAGACGTTGGGGGCGATCATCGTGTGGTAGAGCGCGGTGTAGAAATTCGTCATCTCGGCGTCGGTCCCGCCGGAGACCTCGATCTTCGATAGCTCCTTGTTCCACGCCGCACGCGCGTCCTTTCTGACCTTGTCGAAATCCCAGTGCGGGACCTCGGCCTCGAGGTTTTTCCGCGCTCCCTCGATACTGACGGCGGAGATGCCGACCTTGAGGAGGAGAGGTTTGTCGTTGCGCCTCGGGAACTGGAAGTTGGCCTTCAGATCCTTCCCCTTGTAACTAGACCTCATCGTACCTGCCGCGTCATTCCTGTTTTCCAGCTTGCCCCCCTCGCCACGGACGGCGTGGGAATAGAAGGATTCCGAGAATTCTGCCGAGAAAAAGACGATCTGATCCTTTGCCCACGAACTTGATCGACGAAATCCTTCGACCCGACTGTCTCCAACCACCCAGATCTCCGACTCGAGAACCTCGTCCCGCCACTTGAGATCGAGCGCCATCTTCGCTTCCTTGGTCCCATTCGGAAACGTGTAACGGTGGAATCCGACGCGCTCGGTCGCCGTCATCTCGGCGAGGATGTTCTCGTCGTCGAGCTTGACCGAGTAGTAACCCGGCTCCGCTTTCTCGTTGTCGTGCGAGAACTTCGACGCGAATCCCTTCTTCGTGTCTTCCGGACTCGCTTCCCAGAAATACTCGTCGCTGATGTAAGGAGCGAAGAGGATGTCGCAGTAATCGGGGATGCCGGTTCCGCTGAGGTGCGTGTGCGAGAAGCCGTAGATGATGTCGTCGGAGTAATGGTATCCGGAGCTTCCGTCCCAGTTGTCGATCCTCGTGTCGGGCGAGAGCTGGACCATCCCGAACGGCATCGTCGCGCCGGGGAACGTATGCCCGTGGCCTCCGGTCCCGACGAACGGATTGACCCACCGCGCCGGATCGTCGATGGCGAAGAGAACAGTCGTGAGAAAGAGGATAGCAAGCAGAACGGATATGCGTTTCATTTGGGATTTCCTAATTTCGGAGATTCCCAAGTGTAGGTCTGATGTCGACCGAAACTCAAGACTCCGGCGGGTTCGCAGTCCGTCCCGTAGGGACGCCGTAACTTAGCCGTGGCCTTCAGGCCACGGAATGCAAAGAAACGATACGCCGTGAGAAACGTGAATTTCCAGCCGCGTCGCGGCGTCGCCGAACGGAACGTCGCTACGCGACTAGACGAACGCGGGTCGGCCTACCGTGGCCTGAAGGCCACGGCTAAGGTACAACATCGCCACGCGATAACCATTTTGATCTACGAATCCGATCGCAGCGAGATAATCCGAAACGCGATGAGTCGAATCCCGTCCCGTAGGGACGCTGTAACTTAGCCGTGCGCTTCAGCGCACGGAACGACGGACACGATACCCGTCCGGGACGATTCGAATTCCCAGCCGCGTAGCGGCGTCGCCGAACGGAACGTCGCTACGCGACTGGACAAACGCGTCGCTCGCACCGTGGCCTGAAGGCCACGGCTAAGATACACAATCGCTACGCGATGACCATTTTGATCTGCGAATCCGATCGCAGCGAGATAATCCGAAACGCGATGAGTCGAATCCCGTCCCGTAGGGACGCCGTAACTTAGCCGTGCGCTTCAGCGCACGGGATGCTGGCACAACGAAACCCGTCGCGAACGTTTTGAATCCCCAGCCGCGTTGCGGCGTCCCGATCAGCCGAACAGGTATTTCTCATCCACGATATCCACGTCGTGTAGCTCGAGCAGCTTCCTGTATTCGTCTTCGTAACCCATTCGCGAATGATGCTTCCGCTGGTTCCTGATATAGGCCTCGACCGAGTCAACCGCCGATCTGCTGACGGTAAAGCTGGCGTAGCCGTCCTGCCACCCAAACGTTTTCTTGTTTGAGAACTTCTTGCTGATCCAGCGAGACGATTCTCCCTTGATCTGCTGGACCAATCTGCTTACAAGGACCGACGGTCGCGACATCAGCAAGAGATGGACGTGGTCTTCGCAGCCGCCTACGCGGATGGGAGTCGCGCCGAACCGCTTCGCACTTCCGCCTATAAACCTCCAAATCTCATTCTCGATATCTTCGGTTATCAGGCGTCTCCGATTTTTTGTGCTGAAAACAATGTGAAAGAACTGTGAGGAGTAAGTATTTGGCATATATTGTCAACGCTTCCAGTGAGGGGAAGCTCCTGTGAGAGTGTGGATATTGAAGCAGATATTTCCCCCGGCTTCAATGTCTTGCCGACGTCGCTACGCGACTAAACAAACGGGTCGCGAGCACTCACGGCCTTTGCGATCTTGGCGACCTTCGCGTTCATTTCCAACGCAACGGTCGCCACGGTCGCAACGAAATGGAGCGCGATGAAACTCCTCGTGTCTTTTTTCTTACGCTCTCCGCACCTCATGTCTTTTTCCCTCGCCTCACCGCACTGTACCAACAGAGAGAAGGGCACAGATTTACTGAGGAGATCGACATAAGGAGTTAAAAAGCAATGAGGATAAAGAAGATCATAAACACAATCGCCGCGTTTGCCCTTCTGGCAGGGTCGCTCGTGACCCTTTCTTCAACCGTTCCCGCGCAGAAGTCGAACGACAGGATCCTCGACGAGAAGAGGCCGTTCGATTTTGCCGACAAGTACTATGGTGACCACGGTGTCGATTATGCACAGATCATCGACAGGAGGTCGGGTTTCGATCGGTATTCGGTCTTCGATTACATCGACAGCGACGTCTTCCGCGGCGTGCGGATCCTCGAGACTCGCACCGGCTACGACGAGAACGGGAAGCAGATATTCTGGGTCTTCTACGGATACGTCGACCGTTCCGGATTCACTCGGAACGCGTCAGGCGAGGAAGCGATCAAAGCAGCGAGCAACGTTCCCGTCTACTTCTTCCCGAGCGCCAAATTCAGATACCAGGAACGCCAGTCAGCGTTGATCGACCGCACGGGAGACAATCCCGACAAGAATCGGCTTAGCCTTGGAACGGCTGTCGAGGTAGAGTACACGCGAAAAGCCTACACCAAAGAAGGCCAGAGAATGCTCGCGGAACTTCTCGGAAACAACGGGAAATCGCTCGACGGTCTGCCGATCATCAGGACCCCGTCCGAGATCGGCGCGCTAACCCGCTACGAACTGATCACCCAGCGTGTGAGAAGCATTTCGGAGCCCGGCGCGGCGCAGTTCATCATCGCCCGGACGATCGAAGATCCGAGATTCGGCGCCATCTCGCCCGACGCTTTTCTCAGGTTCACAGGTGACGGCAGCAAGCCGATCGACGCCGAGGCCGAGTTCTTTCAGGAGTTCGATTGTCTTCAGAAATCGGGCAGATACTGCAGGGAGAAATAACGGGCAAGGGGAAGTTCAATCAGGCGGCGTCCGGTGAAGACCAGGCGCCGTTTTTTCATTGCGTCGTTGGCACAGAAGCGGTGAGCCTCAAAATCTAATTGCTTTCCGTGAATTTCCTCTTCGGTCGCGTAGCGACGCTGTAACCTAGCCGTGCGCTTCAGCGCACGGTAGGTGGGAAGATTGGCATTCTGGGACATTTGCAAATTCCCAGCCGCGTAGCGGCGTCGCCGATCGGTGGGTCGCTACGCGATTGGATGATCGAACCCCGAGCTCACCTCACCCCAAGAACAGCCGGCTGAAGCCGGCGAGGGATTGAGTTGTCCGGTGATCCCCCCGCTGAAGCGGGGGGCAACTGATGAAATGGTCTTGTTGCTTACGGGCTGGAGTCTATGGCCTCGTAGTGAATTCCAAACGAGTTAGAATGGAGCCAATACCCTCGAAAAGCTAAAGCGCCTTCTCCCGGATCATTGTGAGAAGCCCGATCAATTCGTCCGGGAGCGGCGCCTCGAAGGCCATCCGATCCTTCGAGACAGGATGCGTGATCTCGAGCTTTTCCGAATGCAGGAAGAACCTTCCCATCTCGCGGATCGCCTTGCGGACCTGCGCGTCCGGGATCGTGTTGTCCCTGCCCTCGTTGTAAACCGTGTCTCCGACGACCGGGTGTTTGATATGCGCCGTGTGTACGCGTATCTGGTGGGTGCGGCCCGTGCGTATGTCGAGGTCGAGAAGCGTGAATCGCTCGAACCTCTGCCGGACCTTGAAGAACGTCAGTGCGTTCCTTCCGTTCTTGTCGACCGCCATCTTGACCCTGTTCTTGCGGTCACGAGCGATCGGGGCGTCGATCTTTCCGTTCAGGCGCCTGACGAAACCGTGGACAAGCGCGACATACGATTTCGAGACCTTGCGTGAAGCGAACTGCTCCGACAGCCTGTCCTGCGTGATCTCGTTCTTCGCGACGACGATAAGTCCCGACGTTTCGCGGTCTAGCCTGTGAACGATGCCTACACGGTTTTTGCGAGACTCGTCGGAGGCCTCGCCCGAAAGCCCGAAATGATACGCGACCGCGTTCGCGAGAGTCCCGCCCGAAACTCCCGCTCCCGGATGCACGACCATGCCCGCCGGTTTGTTGATCACCGCCAGGTACTCGTCTTCAAACACTATGTCGAGCGGAATGTTCTCCGGCTCGAAGCGGTCGTCGTCGGATTCGCCGAACTCGACAGAAACTCTCTCCCCCGCGCGAAGCTTGTACGAGGACTTCACCTGCCCGCCGCCGACCGTCGCGGCGCCTTCGTCGATCAGTTTCTTCAGGCTGGAGCGTGAACGGTCCTCGAACCGCGAAGCGAGGAAGACGTCGAAGCGCGCACCCTCGTCCCCGGTCTCCACCGTGAACTCGAATTTTTCAGGGGATCCGGACAAAGCCTATTGCTCTTTGGCCTCTTCCTCGACGCCGTTCGAGCGCTTTCGCATCTTGAAATAGAGTGCCGCGCCGCCGGCGGCGACCAGAAGGGCGATGATCTGTGAGGTCGAAAGACCCGTCAGCGAGGTCACTCCGAGAATATCGCCCCGCGGATCGTCACGAACGAACTCGATCAGGAACCGTACGACGCCGTAGATCACTCCATACGCGATCAGCACCTGCCCGTCGAACTTCTTCTTCCTGTGCAGGTAAAGCAGGAAGGCAAAGACGGCAAGCATCGTGAACGATTCGTAAAGCTGCGTCGGATGCAGATAGAGGTCGCCTCCGTCGGGGCCGTAGATCGGGACGCCTGTGTTCGTGTGCCCCTCGTGCGAGAAATGGACTCCCCAGGGCAGATCGGTCGGCCTTCCCCAGCAGCAGCCGGCGGAGAAACATCCCTGCCTTCCGAGCACCTGCCCGAGCGCCACGCCCGGAGCGAAAGCGTCACCTACCTTCCAGAACGGAAGTTTGTAAAAACGTATAAGGACGACGAGTGTGACGAAACCGCCGATGAAGCCTCCGAAATAGACGCCGCCGGAGCGCAGGAAATCGAGCGAGAAGATCTGCACGTTGTCCTCGACGAAGAGCATAAGGATCTTTGAGCCGAGGAGGCCTCCGAGGATAGTCCAGAGCCCCAGATCGTAGATCCTCTCTTTCGGGAGGCCGTCGCGCGCGGCGAGCTTCGCCGCGGTGAAAAGCGCGAGGATCAGCCCCACGGCAAGCAGGACGCCGTATGTATTGATGGGGAAGTCCCCTATTCTGAAGAGTTCGGGATACATTTGTTATCTGATCGAGTAGCGCATTACGATCTCGCCGCTTTGTTCGTCGGTCTCGCCCGTTTTCTCGAACCCGATCGACTCGTAGAGTTTTTCCGCCTCGGTGTTTCCGGGCACGTAGCTAAGATAAACCGCGTCGCACCCCTCCGTATTCCTCAGGGCCTCTATCACCCGCATCGTCGCCTGCCTGCCGTAACCCTTTCCCTGTTTCGAAGCGTCCACCATCAGCCTGATCAGGCTGTACTTGTTCTCGTCCGGATCGAAGCCGTACATAACGAACCCGACCATCTCTTCGCCGTCGTAAACGGCACGGACGTTCAGCGTCGGATAGACCTTCGACTGGGCGATCGACATAAGGTTCGTCGCGACATAGCCGCTCTGAGTCTCGGAGACACTGAGCCTGATGCACTCGTCGAAATTCGAGGGAGTGATCTCCCTAAGCTCCACCGCCATCCTGTTCCTCCTTATTGCCGTTATCCGGCTTCCTTTCCTTTCGGAGGAACATATCCAGGATAAGTAGTCCGGCGCCTGTGCAGATCGCTATGTCGGCGATGTTGAATGTCGGGTAATGCCAGTTCCCGAACTGAACGTCAATGAAATCGACAACGAAGCCGAGCCGGACCCGGTCCGTTACATTCCCGATGATTCCCGCCAGAAGCAGCGCCAGCGCTCCGAGGATCCGGTCGTCGGAACGCGGCGTCTTCCAGAAGAAGTAGAGCACAAGCGACGCGGCGACGAACGCGAGTCCCGACAACGCCCACCGCCCGGCATCTCCGTGTCCGTCGAACATCGAGAATGCCACGCCCGTGTTCTGCGCATACGAAAAATTCAGCAATCCGTCGATGACGGAAATGTCGGTCCGGAAGCGCAGGCGGCGGATCGCCCAGGCCTTCGTGGCCTGGTCCAGCATAAACACCGCCCCGCCGGCGGCGAGGTATCCGAACTTCCAGATTAGATCTTTCTTGCTCACTTCAGAATTCTTCCCTACTCGGTGTAAGGAAAGATCGATTTGGGCGCCTTATGGTCTCTCCACCAGGTTGCATAGCAAACGTCGGTACATCCTATCAGGTACGTGACGACCTTCCACTTGCCTCCCGTCTTGCGAAAAAGCGCGAAGATGTTGTTGTCGAAGAAATCGCCGTCGATCGCTTCCTGGTACTCCGTCGCGCCGTAATCCGGCGCCCCGCCGCCCGGCTTCGAAGGCGCGCCGCCGAGGAACGCCCAGTTGCCGTCGACGTTGAGTTCGTCGATCACGAACACGACCTCCTGCTTCAGTTCCTTTTTCACAGGAACGCGGAGAGCGTCCGTGATGTCCTTCCGGACTTTCGAGCCTTTTTCGGGCGTGTAAACTTGAGCCGCCGCCGAACCGGCGAGCAATACCGTAAAGATCAGGAATAAAACCGCCTTTCGCATAACGATCCTCCTCCGATTAAGCGGCCCTCTTTGCCGCAAGTATCTGTTCAAGCGCTTCGACGCACCGTTCGCACACTGTCGGGAAACGATCGTCGTCGCCCACCTGTGTAGAGAAATTCCAGCACCGCTCGCACTTCTCGCCGTCAGCCTTTACGATCTCGGCATCGATCGAAGTACCTTCCTTCAGCTCGACTTGGGAAACGATAAACAAGTACCTCAGATCAGCTCGGTACGGTTCGAGAAAGTTCATCGTGTCGGCATCGACCGTCAGAAGTACCTTCGCCTGCAGGCTGGAACCGATCACCTTTTCGTTCCTGGCATCTTCAAGCTTTTTCAGCATCTCGTCGCGGATCGCGAACAGCCTCTCCCAACGGGCCATCAGCTCCGGGTCCTGTGTGCCGCGCGACACCGGGAATTCTGCAAGATGCACCGATTCGAACCTGTGCCCTGGGAGGTTCTCGTACGCTTCATCTGACGTGAACGCGAGAATCGGCGCCATCATCGTCGTCAGACTCTCGGCGATCCTGTGAACGGCGGTCTGCGCGGAGCGCCGTTCTTTCGAATCGGGCGCGAGGATGTACAGCCGGTCCTTGATGATGTCGAAGTACCTGGCCGAAAGCGTGACCGAAACGAAGTCGTACAGAGTCCTGTAGACCGCCTGAAAGTTGTATGCTTCGTACGCGGCCTGCACTTTCTCGATAACGCTGTCGAGGCTCGCCAGCGCCCACCGGTCGATCTCCAGCAGTTCCGAGCTGTCGACCGAATGCGTCGCGGGATCGAATTCGTGAAGATTTCCGAGCGCGAACCGGACCGTGTTCCTGAACTTCCTGTAGGCGTCAACGACGCGCTGCAGGATCTCGTCGGAACACCGGACGTCTTCCGTGTAATCCACGGCTGCCGCCCAAAGCCTGAGGATCTCCGCTCCCGAGCCGGCGATCACTTCCTTCGGCGAGGTCACGTTCCCGAGCGATTTGCTCTGTTTCTTGCCTTCGCCGTCCACGACCCAGCCGTGCGTCAGCACAGCCTTGTAAGGAGCGCGGTCGTGCGCCGCCATCCCGCACATCAGCGACGAGTTGAACCATCCCCGGTACTGGTCGCCGCCTTCGATGTACACTTCAGCGGGGAAATGCAGATTGTCGCGCGTTCCGAGCACCGCGACGCACGACGAGCCGGAATCGAACCAAACGTCGAGTATGTCTGTTTCCTTCGTGAACTCCGTGCCGCCGCACTCGCCGCATTCGAATCCTTCAGGCAGAAGCTCTGAAGCCTCGCGGTTGTACCAGGCGTCGGACGTCTCTTCGAGAAAAATGTCGGCGACGCGGTTCACGATCTCGGGATCGGCGACCGCCTCGTCGCATCCGGCACAATAGAACACCGGGATCGGCACTCCCCACGATCTCTGCCTCGAAACGCACCAGTCGGGACGGCCCTTCAGCATGTTCTCCATACGGCCGTAGCCCCACGAAGGGTGCCACTGGACTTCGTCGATCTGCGCCAGTGCGTTCTTTCTCAAAGACACCTTCTCGCCGGTCGAGGCCTCGACATCCATCGAGATGAACCACTGAGGCGTCGCGCGGAAGATGACCGGGTTCTTGCAGCGCCAGCAATGCGGGTATCTGTGGCCGTAATTCTCTGAGAAGATCAAAAGGCCTTTCTCGCGCAGGAAGTCGACGATCTTCGCGTTTGCCTCGAAGACCTGCATGCCTGCGAAATGCTCGATCTCGTCCGTAAAGCGTCCCGCGTTGTCGACCGGGCAGTACACCTCCAGTCCGTACTCGCGCCCGATCACGAAATCGTCGTGACCGTGGCCGGGAGCCGTGTGAACGCACCCTGTTCCCGCTCCGGCCGTCTGGTTCTTTTCACGCGCGTCGCTGACATCGAGCTGGGTTTCCGCGTCCGACTCGCCCCCGAGCGTGACGTGCTCGCCGTTCATTATGATCGAGGCACGGTCGAGCCACGCGTGTCGCGCCTCAAGGTTATCCAGCTTCTCGCCCTTGAAGATGGCGAGTTCCTTGTACTCGCCGATCCCGCAGGTCTCAACGAAGTTCTTAACAAGCTCGGTCGCGACCACATAAACCTCGCCGTTCGTCTCGATCGCGGAGTAGTCGAACGCCGGATGGACCGTGATGCCGAGGTTCGCGGGAAGCGTCCACGGCGTCGTCGTCCAGATGACGATGAACACTTCGCGGCCTTCGAGCGCGGGATCGATCCTCGCGGGGTCGGAAACAAGCGGGAATTTCACGTAGATCGAGGGCGACGTGTGTTCGCGGTATTCGACCTCTGCCTCGGCCAGCGCGGTCTGGTCGTGGACACACCAGTAAACCGGCCGCGCGCCCTTGTAAACGTAGCCGCGTTCGAGAAATTTTCCGAACAGGCGCGCCGTTTCCGATTCGTACTCGTTCGACATCGTCAGGTACGGATCGTCCCATTCGCCGAGGACGCCGAGCCTTTGAAAGTCGGCGGTCTGTTCCTTGAGCGCCTTCGCTGCGTGCTCGCGGCAGATCCTCCGGAACGTCCCGACCGGCAAGTCGTTCTTGTTCTTGCCTTTGGCGGAAAGCGCCTTCTCGACGTACTTCTCGATCGGAAGGCCGTGGCAGTCGTATCCCGGCACGTACGGCGAATCGAATCCGCGCATCGTGGCGGCCTTGACGATGAAGTCCTTCAGGATCTTGTTCAGCGCCGTGCCGATGTGGATGTTGTCGTTGGCGTACGGCGGCCCGTCGTGCAGGACGAACTTGTCCGCGTTCATCCTGGACTCGCGGATCTGCCTGTAAAGCCCCATCTCCGCCCATTTTTTCAGGCGCTGGGGTTCGGACTGTGCAAGGTTTGCCTTCTGCGAAAAATCGGTCTTCGGAAGGTTGATCGTGTCTTTGAGATTCAAAGGCTCGCTCATAGTCGGTATTCGTGTACGGTCGAATGGTAAATCATAAGGTATAGCGACCGTATGTCTAAATGAAAAAGCCCCAAGCCGTATCTGACTTGGGACTCATGCGGAACTCAGCCGATGCTCGCCTTCTAGGGCGAGACGTCCCTTCGAGTGCCAATAATTATTGTCGAGAACTTCATAACTGCCTTTTCAATATACAGCAAACGGGTTCTGTGACCAATCCGGGGAGCCTTGCCCGGGGAATTCCCCGGATTTACGAGAAGAACTTAACCACAGAGCGCACGGAGGTTTTCACGGAGGTAACAGAGAATGTACCTTGTGGAACTTTGCGGGAGCACTCTTCCCTGCGTGTGCAGTTCCTTAAAGAAGATTGAACCACAGAGCACACAGAGTCTCTCACGGAGGTCGCGGAGAGTTCACTTTGCGGAACTTTGCGCCTTGGCGTCTCTTGGCGCACTTTGCGTAAACCTTTGCGTCCTTTGCGGTTATAACCTGGCTGGCGATGGAAAACCGAAGCAGAAGACTCTAACGCAAAGGGCGCGGAGGTATTCGCAAAGGACGCAAAGGAAACTTCGATCGATCGATTGGTAGTCACGGCATTAGGCCTTTCTTCTCCCTGTGCTCCTTCGTGAAGATCTCCGTGACCTTCGTGGTTGAATTCCCCGTTCGAATTACGGAGATCGACGAAGAGACGCCGGCGCGCGGGGTTCCGCGCCTTCGCTGCAGATAAAAAGAGCTAACCACAAAGTACACGGAGCTTTTCACAGAGGGCACTGAGTTTCCTTGTGTTCTCCGTGTGTACCTCCGTGCGCTCTGTGGTTAGCTTGCTCTTTTAAAACCGCGAACTTCTCGCTAAGGCGCCAAGGCGCTGAGTTTCGCAAAGTGCTCATATTATGTGTCCTCCGTGAAAACCCCTGTGTGCTCTGTGGTTATAACTTCCCTAAGGAACTGCACACGCCGGGGAAGAATGCTCCCGCAAAGACGCCAAGGCGCAAACTTCCGCAAAGAACATTCTCCGTGACCTCCGTGAAAACCCCTGTGTGCTCTGTGGTTATAGCTTCCCTAATGAACAGCACACGCCGGGGAAGAATCCTCCCGCAAAGACGCCAAGGCGCAAAGTTTCGCAAAGTACTCTTACCTTGAGTCCTCCGTGAAGACCTCCGTGTACTCCGTGGTTAAGATCCCCTTTCAACAACAAGCTCACGCGAGAGAAACTACTCCTATTTATTGAGCACTTCAGAATTGGCCAACTCGCTACTTGGGCTCCTTTTTGTTCTGATTAGAAACCGCTCGTGGAGGCCGGGATCGCGAAATCTCACTTCAATCTTGCGCGCTCCGTTGGCTTCACAAAGGTCGGTACTATAATTAATGGTGTATTGGGAGAGTAGGTCCCAAAACACTTCCGCTAGTGCCTTGTCTAGCCCGACCGTATCGTCCGGGAAGAAGGCCTTGCCTCCCGTCGATTCACAAAGTCTCCTCAGATTCGTACTGTTCTCGTCATGAATCTTCTTTGCGTCTGTGCCGGGTTGGGATACGACGTAACCACCGCCTGTGGAAATACAGTAGATAGTTGTCCCCGTCCTTTGGGCGATCTCGATAGCATCTTCGATCTTCGCCTTGCTGATAGTATCTTCACCGTCTGTGAATATCACGATCGCACGGCTGCCGGGAACTTTGTCGAGTTGTTCATTCGAGAAGACCCAGATCGAATCATAGAGCGCAGTTTCAGGCCCTGCGGACTCTGCACTGTCAATGGCCGCATCGAGAACGTCGAGCCTGTTCGTGAAGCCTTGCCGGAGGACCATCTTGTTGTCGAAAGTCATGAACGCAGCGAAGTTCTCGCGCGATCTAGTGAGCGAATACACAAAATCCTTTGCGGCTCCCTTTAAGCCACCTAACCACTTTTTTTGAGCAGAAGACGGACCCATTAGCAGGCCCACGTAGACTGGCGGACCGGCCTTTGCGGTCGAAAATGAACTGATCTTCTTCTCCTTTCCATTTTCAAGAACAAGAAAATCGTTCTTGGTAAATTCACCAGCGCGTTGTTCTTCCCGCTTTTTTCCCGGTTTCTCGTCAACAATGATCTGGAGCCGAACCTCGGCGGACGAAACTCGCGCATCCCGGCTCAGAATCTCCGCTGAAGAAGAAGGTCTCTTTCTCGAATACGTCAGGTCGTACCTCGTCTGCCAGGTCTTTCCGCCGTCAGTCGAGATCTCGCCGAACTGCCGAACGCTTCCGTTTTCGAGCTTGGTGAACGTCATCTTCAGCACGACCGCCTTTCCCTGCCGTACCTCATTCGCAACATAGACCATCTTCCCGTCCTCGGTTCCACCCGTATATTCCGTAAGGACGCCCGTGATATCGACCCAGGTCTGGTGCCATTTACCGTCGGTACGGTCGTAGATGTTTATGCTCTTTCCCGAATAATCCCCCGCCCGGAAGTGCTCGAAGATCACGCATCCGTTCAGGTCGCCGGTGATACTGCTTTCCCCTGCCGGCTTTCCCTCGGCATCCTTAACGTCCCATTCACCGACCCAGAAATCGAACTGCCTGAATTTCGGATCGTTGTTGCAGTTCGGCGCGGGTGCCTGCCCGAAACCCGAAGCGGCGAACGCCAAGATTGCTATGGAAATTATGATCAAACGCACAATTCGTCTTCTCCTTACGCCGATCCGCCGAGCAGTGCCTCGACGCTGCCGGTTACCCTATTCCTGATCTCTTCCAGCCTTTCGGGTGAATCAGCCTCGAACCGCAGGACAAGTATCGCCTGGGTGTTGGAAGCCCTCACTAGCCCCCAGCCGCCTTCGAACTTTATCCTCGCTCCGTCGATCGTGATGACGTCTTGGGTGCGCGAAAACTCTTCGGCGATAGCCTCGACGACCGCTGTCTTCCTGTCTTCGGGACACGGGATGCGTATTTCGGGCGTCGAGAACGTTTCAGGGACGTCGGAAAGAAGCGCGCTCAGAGGCCGCTCGGTTCTCGAAAGGATCTCGAAGAGCCGTGCGCCCGCGTACGCCGCGTCGTCGAAGCCGTAGAACCTGTCGGCGAAGAAGATGTGTCCGCTCATTTCTCCTGCTAAAACGGATCCCGTCTCCTTCATCTTCGCCTTGATCAGCGAATGCCCTGCCTTCCACATCAGCGGAATTCCGCCATGCTTTTCGATATCGTCATAGAGCGTCTGCGAACATTTGACCTCGCCGATGATCGTCGCGCCCGGGCGCTCTTCGAGGACCGCGCGAGAATACAGGATCATCAGCTCGTCGCCCCAGATCACGCGGCCGTTCTCGTCGACGACGCCTATCCGGTCGCCGTCTCCGTCGAAAGCGATCCCGACGTCCGCGCCGGACATTTTTACGGCGTCGATGAGATCCGTGAGATTCTCCTCTACTGTCGGGTCCGGGTGATGGTTAGGAAACGCGGGGTCGGGTTCGGAGTAAAGTTCGACAAGCTCGATTCCGAGCCGCTCGTAAAGAGGGACAGCCGTGACAGCGCCCATCCCGTTGCCGGAATCGATGACCGCTTTCAGGTTCAGGGACCCCATCTCTACCCTTTGGGCGAGGTCGTCGAGGTACTCATCGAGAACCTTCGTTTCTTCGCGCCCGCCTTCGCCTTCGAACCTCTCGCCGCTTTCGGCGATCGAGCGTATCTCGCGGATCTGGTCGCCGAACAATGCCTCTTTCCCGAGGCAGATCTTGAAACCGTTGTATTCGGGCGGGTTGTGCGATCCGGTGATCATTATTCCGCCGTCGACATCCTGCGTGTGAACGGTGTAGTAAAGAACGGGCGTCGGGACGCGGCCGATCGAGACAACGTCGATCCCGGACGAACGGAGGCCGTCGGAAAGGATGGACCCGAATTCCGGGGAGCTTTCACGCGCGTCGTATCCGATCGCGATCTTTTGCGCTCCGTTCTTGCGAAAGAACGTACCTATCGCGGTTGCGAGCTCGGCGACGGACCCCTCGGTGAGGTCTTCGCCTACAATGCCGCGGATGTCGTATTCGCGGAAGATATGCGGATTGAGAGACATGGCTTCATATAACAGGCATCGATGTTCAATTGTCAATTGAGAGGGTGAGCTTTGAGCTGTGAAGAGAATACATCACTCTGATCCCTGGTCCCTGGTCTATGCTCCTTGGTCCTGGGTCCTGGGTCCTGGGTCTTTGGTCTTTGGTCTTTGGTCTTTGTCCCTGAATCCTGTTCCCTGACTTCCCCTTCGCGTCCTTCGCGAATACCTTCGCGCTCTTTGCGGTAGATCTCCTGTTCAGGTCTCCATTGCTAAGCCGGATTGTAACCGCAAAGGACGCAAAGGTTTACGCAAAGCGCGCTAAGAGAGGGCTGTGGGCTGTTTAGGTTGGGCACTTTTGAACGGGACTCTTAGTGTTCCTTCGTGTCTCTTCGTGGTTCAGATCGATCTCAACCACAAAGAAACACAAAGAGACACAAAGTGGTGCAGCTTGCCGCCTGGTCCCGCGCACAAGTGCGCAGGCTAAACGGCTCACTGCTTACCCGCTGTCGGCGCCTTCTGATATAATTCCTCGTTTTAGGCGAAAGCAACAAGCCTTGTCCGAGGGGGCATCACAGGCATTTGCCGAGTTACCTCAATCCGTAAAATTCGATATGAGAAAAGCAGTTCTGTTCTTGTTCTCCGCGGCGCTGGCGCTGGCATTCGCGGCCGCGGCGGCCGCCCAGGAGACCAGCCCGACGCCTCCACCCGATGACGACCCGGTCTCGGTCTTCGAGGTAAGGCTTCCGATCACCGTAGAGAAAAAGAAGGTAAAGAAGAACGAAGACAGGCTCGTGACGAACCTAACGCGCGGCGACTTCCTCGTGTACGAGGATGGGGTCCTTCAGGACATCACTTTCTTCACCGACCAGAACACGAACCCGCCGGTCTTTGTCGGCGTGCTGATGGACACCTCGCCGTCGACCGCGGGCAAGATGCGCTTTTCGAAGCGCGCCGCGAAGGACTTCATCTACACCGTCACGAGGCTCAGAAAGGACCAGGCGGCGTTTATGACGTTCGATCACAGGGTAAACCTTGTGCAGGACTTTACGGACAGGCTAGACGTTCTCGACAAGGCAGTCGACAACGTAAAAGAAACGGGATCGCAGACGGCGCTTTACGACGCGGTGTGGCAGTTCGCGGACGAAAAACTTCGAAACGTCCCCGGCAGGCGCGTGATCGTGATCATCACCGACGGCGAGGATACCTTCTCCCGCGCCGAGCTGGAGGACGCGATAGACATCGCCCAGCGAACTGAGACGACGATCTTCGGCATCTCGACGAAAGAAGGATTCCTCGGGACCGTCCCCGGCGTTGAGGCCGGAACGGTCAAAGACAAAGGCGACAAGCTTCTCGAGAGGCTCTGCGAAGAGACCGGCGGGAAGGCATTTTTCACAGGTGACATGCTGGCGCTCGAAAGGGCTTTCACAAGGATCTCGAAGGAGCTCCGCTCCCAGTACATAGTCACGTACCAGCCGGAAAATCAGGAATACGACGGCAGGCAGCGCAAGCGCAAGATCGAGGTCAGGTTCCGCGACAAGTCGCTCGAGGACGATTACGAGATAAGGACGAAGAAGGAGTACAGGGCTATCAAAGATACGCTTCGGTAGTCTTCAAAAGAAGTGAAGAGCATTACGAGAAATTCATTGACGGCGGCGATCGCGTTCGGACTTTTGTTCGGCGCCGCCGCGTTCTTTTCGGTCGGGACTGGCGCCCAGCAGGTGCCCGCACCTCCGAAGACGCCCGTCGCGGTTCCCACTCCGCCCCCGCTGCCCGAGGACGACGAAGGGATCATCGAGATAGACACCGAGGTCGTCAACGTTCTCTTCACCGCGCAGGACCGCCAAAGGCGGCTGCTTACAAATCTTCGCGACACCGACATCCGCCTGCTTGAGAACGGCGAGCCGCAGGAGATAGTCGAGTTCGTCAGAAAGATCGACCTTCCGCTCTCGTTAACGATACTTATCGACACTTCCGCCTCGCAGGAACGGACGCTTCCCGAAGAGAAGGACGCTGCGAAGTCTTTCCTCGAGTCCGTCGTAAGGCCTGCCAAGGACGAGGTTGCGATCATCTCTTTTACAGGCGAGGCCACGCTCGAGCAGGGAATGACAAGTAACGTCACAAGGCTCCGGAGAGCGGTGGACAATGTCCGCTTTGTACCGCCCTCGGGATATGTCGGCGGCGGAGTCGTTGTCGGCACTCCTCCGATTTCGGGCCGGAACCAGACGACAGTCGGATCTACCGCCATCTGGGACGCCGTCTGGGTGACTGCCGAAGAAGTTCTCGGGCCGGCACCTGAAGGAACCAGGCGCGCGATAATCCTTCTCACGGACGGTGTCAACACCTATGGACTGAAGAAGATGAGGGACGCGATCGAAGCCTCGCTCAAGGCCGAGGCGGTGATCTATTCGATCGGCATCGGGGACAATTATTACGGAGGCGTGGACAAGGGCGCGTTGAAGAAGATCTCCGAAAGCACGGGCGGCAACGCTTTCTTCCCGCGCGATGAAAGGGAGCTTCGGGACGCGTTCAGGCAGATCCAGGAAGAGATGCGATCGCAGTACCTGATCGCATACGAACCCACCAATCAGGCCCGGGACGGTTCATACCGAAAGATCGAGGTCCAGCTTGTGAATACCGAGCTTCAGAAAGAAAAGGTGAAGCTCACCCACCGCGAAGGCTACTTTGCAAAGACCGGCAACAAGAAATAACGACCGCTAAAGCGCGATGTCCTTCAGAAGGACCCCGGCGCCGTAAGCAAGGACCGCTGCGAGAGCGCCGACCAGCAGGGTCTCAAATGCCGATCGAAACCACGAATGCGTGGACCAGAAGCTCTTGAAGGCCCCGATCAGGAAGAAGGTCAGGCCTGTCATCACGCACGACACCGCAAAACTCGATTCAGCCTTGAAAAGGTAGGGAAGGATCGGCACGAGCCCGCAGATCAAGAATGCCGAGAATGTTCTCGCCGCCGCTTTCCAGGGCGAACGGATCTCCGCCGGCAGGCCGTATTCTTCGGTCAGCATCGTCTGGACCCAGCGCTCCTTGTCGGAAGTGATCAGCTCGACCGCCTTTTCTAGCTCTTCTCCCTCGAACCCCTTGCCCTTATAGATCAGCCTGACCTCTTCGCGCTCGCCTTCCGGGACCAACTCGATATGCCGCAGCTCGATCTCCCGAAGCCTCCGGTAATCGTCTTCTTCCGCTCTTGTGCCCAGGAAATTGCTGGCGGCCATCGAGAACCCGTCCGCAAGCAGGTTCGCGAAACCGAGGATGAGCACGATCAAAGGCGAGAGCTGGGCTCCGGCGACGCCGGAAACGACGGCGAACGTCGTAACGGCGCCGTCGATCCCTCCGTAGATCCAGTCTCTTACATAGGAATGGCGGGCTGTCGCAAGCCGTGCCTTTATCGCTTCGTGAGTATGTTCGTGCTCGAGGCCTTCCATCAGTCCGTTCCGGAACCGTAACCTCTGGGTCTTACAACTTCAACCGTGCAGTGAGCCCTTGAAACGATCGCTGAAGAAACGCTGCCGATGACGTATTTCGTGAGGATGTCGTTGTAGCGTGTGGCTCCGATGAAAATGCAGTCGGCGTCCCATTCCTCTGCGAGCGAAACGATCTCGTTCTTCGGATTTCCCTCGAGCACGGTCAGCTCGGCGTTCATAGGGATCTTCCTGAGGTCGTTGACAAGGCCTTCGCCGACCGACTTTATGTCGTCGACATCGATCTCGAGCGAGCTGCGGACGAACATCGAATCTTCAACGATCACGACCTTGACCTCGGTGTTATCAGGCCAGTCCCTCAACGCCACCGTCCGCACTGCCTCCCGGGCGCCTTCGGTGCCGTCATAGCCGATCAGAAGCCTGATCGGTGACTCGTCGACGATCACCTTTCCACGCGAGACGCGCACCGGGCATTTTGCTTCCGTTACGACCTTTTGTGACACGCTCCCGAGAAGCACCCGTTCGACAGCGGACATTCCCTTGGCGCCAACTACTATGAGATCAGCTGCCATCGCTTCGGCGAATGCGAGCACTTCCCACGCGGGAGACCCGTACGTCGAATCTGACGTCACCGTCCAGCCCGGGTAGAGGCCCTGAACACGCTCGGCAGCGGCCGCCGCCTTCTCATCCGCCTCCTTGAGCATTTCGACGTTCATATCGTACCGCTGTTTCAGGGCGGGAGAAGCGAAATGCCTGTGGACGGTCTCGCCGTCTTCCATAGGAGGCAGCCAAACCTCGGCAACCGTCACGACCTTTGCTTCGACACCCTCGTCCGGAAAACCGGCACGAGAGAGGTCGTCGAGCGCGGAATCTGCTGAGTCAGAACCGTCGTAAGCGATAAGGATCTTCATTTCGTCAGACATAGAAGGTGCCTCCTGAGTGTTCATTTCATTCTCCAACGGTTTCAGCACGAATGCAACGGAGGACCCCGCGAGGCGTCACGATACGGATCCGCGATACGCATCCGCAGCACCGATCAGGCACTCGAGACCATCCGTTCAGAACGATCCAGGCCTGCGCCGCACCGGGTATCATCCCTCGCCGCCGCTCATTCACTTCGCTGCCGATGCGCAACCGACATTTCGTTTCCCCTGATACGAATCGGCGGCGCCTTTCGCGTTAGATCCCGAGACCCAGATCCGCTCGGAGGTTAGCGCAGTGGCACGCATCGCAAAGTTTACGATCAGGACGCTCGTCCTTTTATCCGTCGTCTTCCAGATGACCCAGGTCGCGCACGTAGGGGCGCAGACCCGTAAGGCGGCGCAAAAGGCGCCGACCTGTTCCGGCGCCTGGACAGGGGTCATCAACTACTCCCGATCGCAAAGCCAGTCCGACAACAAAACCGTCGAGCGTGTCTCCGGCCGCGGCACCGACACGCGAAACTGGGAGATGAAGTACGACTACAAAGCGACGGTTGCCGTCACGGAAGCTCCCGAAAAGAACGGATCGAGCGTCGGGACAGCGACGATCTCGCACAAGTTCTCGTCGATCGAGGACATCTACGCGGTCGAGAAGAATTCCTGCGACAACGGAAAGACCTGGCGCGACATGTCTTGCCGGACATCTTCGAAGTCCGTTGCGTCGGCGAACGCGAGAGCCGACGCCAATGTCGGGATCGGCGTCAACGACGACGGAACGTACACGGTCAGCGTCGGACTGCCGCCCGTGAAAGGCACTTTGTCCGGTTCGCAGACAGGAAGCTGCTCCGGCCAGTGCCGTCCGAAGGAGTCGAAGAACACGACGATGTCGCCCGTCGAGACCACAATCGAGGGAAACTCGATGACGTCCGATACCCAGCGCGTTAACCCCAACGACCCGACAACACTAAGCGGCAGTTCGACAAGGTCTTACCTGGGCGTGACCGAGACGATCTCCTGGAACCTTACAAAATGCGGCGGCGAACTGCGGATCACGGACCTTAAGTTCGAGCATCCGAAGTTCCCCAACTTCAACGATTGGCAGGAGATCAGCGAACAGATCGGCACGATCGACGGAAACATGGTCAAGATCACCGCGACAGTGCTTAACGCCTCCGGCGACACCCGGCAGGCGGAACTAAAGATCGCGGAGACCTACAAGGGCGACAAGTGGAACGGCGCGATGAAGGACAAGGACCTGATGCCCGAGCCGGCGGCGATCTCGCTCGAGCCGGGCGAGCAGCAGGAGGTCGAGTTCGTGTGGGATTCCTCCGGTTATTCGTGGTTCGACGACGGCCGGCCGAGGCTTGTTCAGCGGATCAAGGCGGAGCTTTCGGAAAAAGGAAAGAAGGTCGATGAGCGGACGGAGAATCTGAAGGTCGCTCCAAAACCCGTAGTGCTGGTCCACGGCCTCTGGAGCAGTTGGAAAGCGTGGGAGAGCTGGCAGAATATCCTGACCATCTCTCACAGCTACGACTGGAAGGCATTCCCGGTCGGCGAAAAGCCGGAGAAGGGCTTGATGAACACGGGAAGCGAATTTCTTTCGTCCGGCCCAACGAATTCGATCTTCGAGAACTCGCAGCAGCTCGGCAAGTACATCCGCTATGCCCAGGAAGACCGCAACGCCTGGCACGTGGACATCGTGGCGCACTCGATGGGCGGGCTGATCTCGCGCCATTACATACACGCGTTCATGCCGACCGACTCGCCGGACGGACGCCCGCAGGTGTCGCATCTGGTGATGCTCGGCACTCCGAACCAAGGTTCGCCCTGCGCCGACGTGATGGACATCGCGTTCGGTTTGACCGGGAAGAACGTCGAGGCGATCAGGCAGCTCAGGCCAACGGTCGTCGCGGAATTCAACCGGGTCAACACGAACCGAAAGGGCGTTAAATTCTCGGTCCTCGCCGGAAATCCCCTCCCGGTGATGTGCAAGTCTGTGGTCTGGAACGACGGCGTGGTGCCGGTGCCTTCGGCGCTTTGGCAGATCCGCGACAACGCTCTGTCCCCGCGCCTGCATACCGATCTTACGGGGACCGAGGACTTTTCTACTTTCGTCAAACCGAGACTCGCGATCGGGCCGGGAGGCGATCACAATCCCGCGATACCGGAGGTTCAGGCTTCGAATGGGTACTCGCCGGCGAGATTACTGAATGCGGCGTTCACTACTTTCGCGGGAGGTCCTTCAGCGGAGGAATGGAAATACGAAACCGCTCCGTTCGCGAAGGCTCTGAAGATAGCTCCGAAGGCGACGGTCGATGTCGAGATCCCTGTCGAGGCGGCGGGGAATCTGGGGATCACGTTCCTGGCGGACCGCTCGGTCGGAGCGGTGCTTCTGAACGCGGCGGGTGCGGCGGCGGGAAAGAACGACGCCAACTCGCCGGAGGCGGCGGGGATCTTCCGGTCTATCTATTTCGACAAACCGGTCGCGAACGGAGTCTGGAAGCTCAGGCTGAAGAACACTTCGGAAAGCGAGAAGGAGGTCGTGCTGGTGACGTGGGTTATGGAGTGAGAGGCCGAATGTAGGGGCGAGGCTTGTCCCCGTTTAGAGCAGCGCTTTGCGCTGCCGATATGCGGGCGGGGACGCCCGCGGTCCAGCCCGATCCGTTTAGAGCAGCCCTATGGGCTGCAGATTTGCGGGCGGGGAAGCCCGCGGTTCGGCGCGATCCGTTAAGAACAGCGCTATGGCCTGCAGATTTGCGGGCGGGGACGCCCGCGGTCCGGCGCGATCCGTCTAGAGCCGCGCATTGATCGATGAACACTGTTCACTGAACATTGACAAGCGCCCGATCCAGCCACTTGTTCGACAGCTTCTCCTGGATCGAGTTCGCACGAAGACGGTCGTTCAGGTTCTTGAAATCCACGAAATCCAGATTCTGGTCCTGGTTAAAGCACGAGAAAACAAAGACTTCCTCGCCCGTGTGCGGGTTTACGTGCTTCTGCAGGCACTGCGCGCAGACCTCCTTCATCATGCATTGCATAGGCGAGTTTATCGACCCTATCGCGACGTGCTGTTCCTTCAGGTACGGCTTCAGAGTCGAATAGCGCGCTTCCTTCACACCGTTCATCATCCGGTCGGAGCCGATCGCGATTATCCTGTCCACATCCGAAAGCTTCACGGTCTGTTCCGTCAGCTCGCCTTTCGCGTATGCGATCATCGCCTCGACGATGTTCCCGCGAACGTGAGCGTCGTGCGGCCTGTGCGGTTCGATCTCTTCTCCCCAGTCGGTCGCCCAGATGACCTGGTCGGTGTTCTGCTCGATCTCTTCCCTCTTGAAAAGATCGGCTCCGTCCTTGTATCCCGCGAAATAGATGACCTTGTTGTTCTTTTCCCGGAGCGACTTGGCGATCGAGAACAGCACGGCGTTTCCGAGCCCGCCGCCGGCAAGCATTATCGTCTCGTTCTCCGGGATCTCGGTCGGCGTTCCGGTCGGCCCCATCACGACGACTTCTTCGCCTTCTTTCAGGAAACGGCAGAGCCTCGACGACGTGCCCATCTCGAGAACGATCATAGACAGAAGGCCCTTCTCCTCATCGACCCACGCGCCCGTCAGCGCCAGGCCCTCCATCATCAAGCGCTTTCCGTCCACGACAGGCGAGTTCGTCTCAAAATTCTGCAGTCGGTAAAACTGTCCGGGTTCGAACTTCCTTGCCTGCAGCGGGGCCTTGACCACGACATCGACGATCGTCGGCGTTAGCCGGTCGACCTTCACGACATAAGCGCGGAGCTGCTCATCAAGCCCGGCAATCAGATCGGCAAAGATCCGGTCCTTTTCTTCCTGCGCGAGAGAGCCCTGCTGTCTAATTTCGTCCTCGAAGATCTCGGCCACCCGCTTGTAACCGTTCTTCGCTGAGGCCATCGCCTTGACGACGTTGCCGGCAAACGCCGGATGATTATCGCCGTAGTAGGAAATGAACTTTCCGTCCTTTTCGTACGAAGTGAAGAACCCGTCTTTCGCTTCGCGCACGTGCAGCCCGCCGTCGCCATTCCTCGAAACCTCGTGCGGCTCGAAGAACTGCCTCCATTCGTCAAGCTTGAAGGTGCCCGGGAATTCCTTCTCGTAGATCACGTTCGGTGCCGTTCCGGCTGCGACGCAGACCGTCCGCGCGGGAAAGCGCACTCGCTCGCCCGTCGAATCGAACCGCCCGGTCTCTTCGTTGTGATCCAGCCGCTCGAATACGATCGCGCGCACGGCGTTGTGCTCGTCCGGCTCCGCCTCAACCGGGTTCATCAATTCGACGAACTCGATACCCTCTTCAAGCGCTTTTTGGACCTCCTCGTGATTGAGCCTGTACGCCGGCGAATCCTGAAGGCGTTTTCGATAGATCAGCGACACACCGCCCCATTTTCTGACTAGCGGTATGAAGTTGGGCTTCTCGCCCGCCTTCTTCGCGCGTTCCCGCTCGGCACGGACCTCCTTTCCGTGGACGATGAACTCGCCAAGCACCTTCTTTTCCTCCTCGTCGAACATCGCCCAGATCTCTTCCTCGCCGAACGCCTCCGAGACCTCCTCGAACTTCTCGAGCATTTTCTCGACTTGCACGGGATAGTACGCGAACATCTCGGTGGCAGTGTCGATACCCGTCAACCCGCCGCCGATGACGACTGCCGGCAGCCTTACCTGCAGATTTGAGAGCGTGTCTTTCTTGAATGCGCCCGTAAGTTGAAGCGCCATGAGGAAATCGGAAGCCTGCCTGATCCCGCGTATCAGGTTGTTCTTCATCTTGACGATGGTCGGACGGCCGGCGCCGGTCGCGATCGCGATGTGGTCGAAGCCGAAATCCCAAGCGTCGTCGATCGTAAGGGTCCCGCCGAACCGGATGCCTCCGTAAGCACGGAAACGCTTGCGCCGCGTGAGCATAAGCTGGATCATCGTCAGGAAGTTCTTGTCCCAGCGCACGGTGATCCCGTATTCCGACACGCCTCCGAATCCGGAGAGGATCCGCTCGTCCAGCTCCGATTTGATCTTGTTGATGTCCTTGACCGGCTTCGGACATTCGGTTCCTCCCTTCCCGGTCCATATGTCGTTGAGCGGCTCGATCTTCAGCCCGTCGAAGCCGACGACACCGAAGCCCTCGTTCAGAAGATAGTGCGCGAGCGTGTATCCCGCAGGTCCGAGCCCGACCACCAGCACGTTCTTGCCGTTGTACGGAAGCGGATACGGCCGAGCGGCGTTCAGAGGGTTCCAGCGCGTCAGAAGCGAGTAGATCTCGAACCCGTACGGCAGGTCGAGAACGTCCGTCAGCGATGCGGTTTCCGCGAGCGGTATGTTGACCGGCTCCTGCTTCTGGAAAATGCAGCCCTTCATGCAGTCGTTGCAGATCCTGTGTCCGGTCCCGGCGCACATCGGGTTGTCGATCGTCACAAGAGCGAGCGACGCGATCGGATCGCCCTGCTTCTTCATCAGGTGCATCTCCGAGATCTTCTCGTCGAGCGGGCAGCCCGCGGTCGTGATACCAAGTGGATTGACCTTCACGCTTCCGTCGCGTTCGTGCAGCCCGGTCGAGCAGGAATCCTTTTCGCGCTCATGGCAGATCAGGCAGTAGTCGATCTCCGCCAGCGCATCGCGCATAGTGCCTCGGTCGTCGGTAAGCTTGAATCCGTCGCGTCTTCGAAGCTCCTTGTCGAGCCCTTCGAGCGCCTCCGGGACCTTCGGACTCGAGCGCTGAATCCTCACGAGGTTCTGGTAATCAAGCGGATGCGGGGTCTTGAAGCTGTACCAGTCGAAGGACTTGCGGTAGAAGTGGATCGCCGACCATATCTCGTACATTTGCAGCACGGACTGCACCTGAAGAAGCTCGCCGGTCGCGTCGATGTCCTCGGTGAATGCGGAAAAGACCCTCCCGAAGACCGACTCAAGCTTCGATTCGTAAGCTTTTGCGACCTTCTTAAGCGTCTCTTTCGAACTGTCCGACAGCGGCGCTCCTTTCTGCAATTCCTCTTCGGCGCCAACGAGCTCGGCTACGACCGTCGCTATCGCAAGCTCGCCGTCCAGTATGTGCGTTTCGGGATAGACCGCGTTCTTGAACTCGCGGATCGCCTCCGTCACTTCCGGCTCGCGGAAGTTCTTGAGATCATCTTCCTTGAACTTCCTTACCGCGCGGCGCTGGACGAAGAACTTGTATTTCCAGATCGGGTCCTGTGTCTGTATCTCCTTCCTCAGGTCCGAGCGCTCTTTGTCGATGAAGAACAGCTTCGCGACAAATTCCGAGAGGATCGGCGACGAATCGGTAAGTATCTTCGAGGCCGTTTTCGGATCAAGGCCCTTGCCTTTCGCGTCGATGTAGGACCGCAACTCGCCGTGTAGCGCTTCGTCGCGCTCCTTTACCGTTTCGTAAAAGGCATCCGCCAGGTCCTTCAGGCGCAGAGCATCGTAAAGGTCCGAGTACCGGAAGCCTTCAATGCCCAGGGCGATGTCGTACGTACCACTCATTACCTGATAGTTCCGTCCGTATTAATAAATTCCGTATAGCCGGATCCGCATGTTGAATCCAAAGGGAAAATATATCATCCGCCTTCGGCGCCGGACAAAACTGCGGCCCGCGGGCGACGGCTGAATTTTTGCGGCACGCAGCAAAAACGTGTATATTTTTCAAGTATTTCTGTCTTTTGGCCCTTTGTTAAGTGCCGGGGCGGGTTTATATTAAAAGGTTGCCGGACGAAGGGGACAGCTAGGGTTTCTGATGCTGTCCTTTATAGCAGGTAAACGGCACAAGCCCGGAGAGCGAAGTAGTATGGAATCGAACGACCGTTTGCTGCAGATCCCCGAGATCAAAGACCGCAGATCTGAAAGGGGACTTCAGCCGCAGCCCCAGGATTATCCTCCCGCGTACTCACCTTTTTACGACGACGATTCCCTTGGGGACAGCCGTTCGATCCGTGAATACTTCAGCATCGTTTACAAGCGCCTGCCTTTGATCCTAGCCATTACGATAATGGTCACTGCCGTCGTCGCGTTCTATATGTTCCGCCAGCCGAACGAATACGCAGCGACTGCGACGATGATCGTCGAACCGCCGAAACCGAAAGCGACAGATTCCCAGAGCGTCATCCTGAACTTCGGCTACGACCAGAACTACTACAACACGCAGCTCCAGCTGATGCGGAGCCAGGACCTTATGCGCGACGTGGTTGTCGCGATGAAACTCTACGAACGGGAAAGCCTCGACGGAAACCGGCAGCGCGGGATCTTCGAAACACTTGGAGCGATGATCACTGGCGGCGGCAGACAGCCGGAACAACAGAGCGCACTTCCGGCGATCGACTCTCGTGAAGCCGACACGGTCGAGCAGGTCTCGCTGACCCCGGAGCAGAAACAGCGTGCCGAGTCATACGCCGGCGAACTTGCCGGGATGCTCTCTGTTGAAAAGGTGGAGACGACCAACCTTGTAAACCTGACCATAAGAGGCTCGGAACCCGAGCTGATCCAGCAGGTCGCGAACACGCTCGCCGAGATGTACAAGGTCCAGAGCACCGAGCTCGCGACAAAGAACGAAAAACAAGCGCTTGCGGACCTCAAGGACTCCATCATCGAGCTGAAGAAGACGATCAGCGATCAGGAGATCGATTTCATTGGAAAGCTTCGCGAGAGCAATCTCCCGGTCGGCGACGGAAAAACTACCGAGCTTTCGGCAAGCCGGCTCGGCACGGTAAGCAGCCAGCTGCTCGAGGCGATCGACGCCCGGCGGAAGCTGGAAGCCGAATATGCGGCCGCATTGCAGGCGAAGAATCCGTACGCGCTTTCGGATTCGTCCGGCAGTCTTCTCGCCTCTCAGCTGCGCGAAACGAAGAGCGAGAGGAAAGCGAAGTTCGACGAGCAGATCGGCTCGATCGATGAAAAGATCAAAGAGGCAGAATCGGAGCTCGCCAAACTGCGTGTTAAGTACACGAACGAACACTGGCGTGTAAAGGAAGGCGTCAGCCTTGTCGACAGCCTGAAAAGGCAGAAGACGGACCTTGAGGCCGAAAGCAAGAAGATAATCGACGAAGAGTCCAAGACGCTCGAGAAAGAGGTCCAAAAGGAGATCACCTCCGCTCTCGCGGCAAAGCTGAACACGGCACGCAGGCGGGAGGCTCAGCTAAGCGCCGCATACGAACAGGAGGCCGCCCGGGCGAATCAGCAGGGACAGCAGGAAACGATGCTGACCACTGCAAAGCGCGAGATCGAGAATAACCGTGGAATACTTGACCGCCTCCTACAGAGGGAGCGCGAGATGGAGCTTTCGATCGACGCGAGCGCGCCCGACAACATAAAGGTTACCGGGAAAGCCCAGGCAAGCCCTGTCGGCCCGGCGAGAAGCCGGAACATCCTGATCGCGCTGTTCATTTCGCTTGTCGGCGGTATCGGGCTTACTTTCCTTCTCGATTACCTCGACGATTCGATCAAGAGCTCGGACGACATAGGCAGAAGCCTCGGGCTTCCGACGCTGGGGCTCATCCCTCACCAAAAGGCGCTGGACAAGCGGAAACCGAAACTGCTTCCCGGTAACTCGAACGGGCGGACGTCATCCACAGAGTTCGTCGCGCTTGAGGACAACAGATCGGGAATGGCCGAAGCGTACAGGCATCTTCGTACGTCGCTTCTTTTCTCGTCCGCGGGCAAGCCGCCTGAGACAATTCTGGTTACGTCCTCGCAGCCTTCGGAAGGCAAGACGACTACCGCGATCAACACCGCGATCACTTTGGCTCAATCCGGCGCAGATGTCGTGATCATCGACTGTGACCTTCGAAGGCCGAGGCTCCACAGCCTATTCGATCTCGAGAACACGCACGGCCTGACGAACTACCTTTCCGGCGAGAAGAACACGGAGAATCTGCTCAAGCCGTTCCCCGACCTTCCCAATCTGAAGGTCATCACGAGCGGGCCGATCCCTCCGAACCCGGCGGAGCTTCTAAGTTCGAACGAGATGAAGCACCTTCTCCAGTTCCTGAAAGGAAGGTTCCAGCACGTGGTCATCGACTCTCCGCCGGCGATCTCGTTTACGGACGCGGCGATCATCGCGACGCTGGTAGACGGTGTCGTGCTTGTCGCAATGGCCGGCAAGAGCTCGATCCACCTGATGAGGCGCTTCAAGCACAGGCTTCTGAATATGGGCGCGAGGGTTTACGGCGTGGTTCTGAACGGTATAAAGCCGAACTCCGTCGAGTACAGCTATTACGGATACGGATACGACTACAGCCGCTACTACCGGGAAGACGAAACTACGCCGAGGCTGGAAGAGGTCGCGGGCGATGAACTCGGTCCGGGTTGGGAAGAAGAGAAAGAATAGTTCCAGGTTCCAGGTTCCAAGTTCCAGGTTCCAGATTCAAAGAGGCGGAAACGCGACCGTCAGGGAGCGTGCGGCGAACGACGGCAGAACCTCGAGCGTCAGCGAGGGGGCGAGAACGAGTTCCAGGTTCAAAGAAAGGGGCGGAAACTTGCGGCTTCAGCCGCGCATCATCTGCCCCCCGTTTCAACCGGGGGGACCGAAAGGGGCAATAGATTGTTTCGCCGACTTCAGCCGGCTGTTGTTAAAGCCCAAACCTCCGGATCGCCGCCTAAGCGCCGAAACCCACTCCCTTCACAAATCTCTTCACAGCATCACGCCAGTCCGGCATTGGGCCCAAAGTCCCGCCCCGGACCGTCGCCAGCTTCGAACTCCACGGCCTCGGAGCCGGACGTTCGAGGTCCGAGGAAGAGACTGGAGCGACAAGCGCATCGTCGAAGCCTCCCGCCGTGCAGATCTCTTTCGCGAAGCCAAGATAGCTTGTTCCCTCTCCCGAATTGACGACGTGGAAAACGCCCTCTGATCCCGAAGCAGCGAGCCGCCTGAGATGTCCGGCCAGGTCTTCCGCGTATGTAGGAGTGCCAAAGCTGTCTTCGATAGCGGTTATCTTCTTTCCGTCAGCGAGCAATTCAGGCATCACGCTCAGGAAGTTTGTCCCTCCGGGCCCGAAGATCCATCCGGAACGGACGATGATCGAGCGAGCATAGCTGGCTGCGGCCAGTTTCTCGCCTTCAAGCTTCGCCGCTGCATAGACCGACTGCGGACGTGGCACATCCGACTCGTCATAGAAACCATCCTTCGATCCGTCGAAGACATAGTCTGTAGAGATAGTGACGAACACTGAATCCGCGTCGCGGCAGGCCCGCGCCAGATTCTCTACACCCTCAGCGTTCACCGCATAACACAGCTGCGGATCTGATTCGGCCCCATCCACATCGGTGAATGCGGCGCAGTTGATGACAGCGTCGAATTCCCCGCCGCCGATCAGACGGCTTACGGCATCGCGGTCTGTGATATCGAGTTCGCGTTTCGCCAAAGCGACGACGTCATCGCCGAGTCCGACGCAAACCCTAGAGACTGCCCGGGCGACCATTCCTTCCGCACCGGTTACCAAGATCTTCATTTTGCAAGATTATGAGAGCGCGGATTCTTCACTTGTTGAGGAGGCGCATCTGCCGGAGGATCTGTTCGGCGTGCTGTTTGGGGGAATTGATGTTCTTGAGCACTATCATCGAGTCGTTCTCATTGGCGTTCTCGATCTCGATGTTGCCGAAACCGAGCATCCTCTGGAATGCGTTCGCGGAGACCGTCACGTCCTGAATGATCCGGAGAGGCACGTTTCGGGTCGTCTTGTTGATCAGGCCCTCGTCGATCTCGATCTTCGAATCGGTCAGCGTATACCGGATCATTTTCTGCTTGATGTGATGGTAGGCCGGGATCAGCAGGAGCGAAAGGCACACCACGACGACGACCAGTGATGAGATAGCAAAGTTCGTGAACAGGACACCGAGAAGTCCCAGCAGGACGGCCAACAGGATGCCGCCTATCACCGCGAGCACGTAGCCCGAGCCGACAAAGATCAGCGTCGGCCGGATGGAGAATATCGTCTCTTCGTCGTCGGAAGCAGGTACCCCGCTCTTTTGCGCGACAAGAGTCTCTTCTTCCGCCTG
This sequence comes from Aridibacter famidurans, assembly GCA_024103495.1. GTDB lineage: Bacteria > Acidobacteriota > Blastocatellia > Pyrinomonadales > Pyrinomonadaceae > Aridibacter > Aridibacter famidurans. The sequence continues at coordinate 33,909 of JAGFIQ010000002.1, read as the reverse complement.
CATTTCGAACCGTTTGCCGCACTTCTGGCAGAAAACGGCGTCATCGGCATTCTCTGATCCGCATTTGTTGCAGTACATATTCTGTCGTTCCGAAGATTCCGTTCTGGATTGGCGGAATGATACAGGAATTCGATCCCGCGAACAAAAAAGCGGCCGGAATCGTCCGGCCGCGAGTCATTCAAGAGCAAGAGGAGAAGAAAACGGAGGATCCGCGATCCCCCGTCTTATTGCGACACAAGCCGCATCGTGCCGTTAGGCAGCTTCACGGCGATGATGTCCCGTTCGTAAAGCGCGAGCGGGACCGCCTCTTTTTCGTCGATCTCCTTCGCAGCCTTCGAGTCAACGCGCGTAGCACGCTGAACGAATTTCGCGTCGGTGAGCGAGTTATATCTGTTGGTTATCCTTCTGACATACTCCTGTGTTTCCCTGTACGGGGGGATACGCCATCCGTACTTCATCACGGCCCCTTCGCCCGCGTTGTAGCCGGCAAGAGCGAGAACCACGTCGCCGTCGAATTTATCGATGAGCCAGCGCATATACTTAACGCCCGCTTCTATGTTCTGCTTCGGGTCCCATATGTTCGTCACTCCGAAACGCCTCGCGGTAGCCGGCATCAGCTGCATAAGCCCGCTGGCGCCTTTATGCGACTTCGCGCGGCGCTTGAATGCGGACTCCTGATGCATCTGCGCATAGATCAGCAGCGGATCGATGCTGTATTTCTTCGACGAATTAAGAATGTACGAATCTACGTTGGAATCGCCCGTGGAAAATCCTCTGAGGCTTCGCGAAGAGCTCATCGCGATGCGCCTGACAAGCGGATTGCCGCTGGAGGTACTTGCCTTCGAAGCCTTTGTGTTCTTTACGGGAGCCTCTTCCAGAGGGACTGTTTCGGCTTCGGGTCGTACGACCTGCACTCCTTTCGCCGTGTCGAAGTTGTCGAAAACGCGCCTTGATTGAGCGGCCGCGGGGACCGAAACGGTCAGGATCAAGAGAAGGAGCAGTATGAGATGTTTCATTGAGCAGTAGGGCGGAAGGTTGATCTTGGGCGGGTCAGCACATACGAGCTACGGGTCCTTTCGGTTGTGCTATTTGTCTTGAGTTCGAACGCGGGAGCCGCTTGGCGGCCGGCGGGAAGCTAACCCGCCTAATGGAAAAGAAACGACGAATGGCAAGGCTGTTCCAAAAAGCTTTGCAATGTTAAACGATGCTAAATACTTGATCCGTCTTTCGTTTGCGGCCTTCAACCGATCGAGGAAATCGTCTATCTTCTAGGAAATGATCTATCTTTCGCAGATCCTGGGAAAGCCCATCCATAGCGTCGAGGGCGAGTCGATTGCCACGATCAAGGACCTCGTCGTGCGGTACGGCAATGAAGACCATCCCCCCGTTATCGGCCTCGTCGCGCGTTACCGAAGAAGGCTCTTCTTTATACCTCGCGCTCAACTGAAGGTCTTCGGATCGGCGGGCACCCAGCTCCGGACCGATGTCCTCGACCTAAGGCCCTTCTCCAGGCGGGAGGGCGAGGTACTCCTCGCTAAAGACGTCCTCGACAAACAGCTGATCGACATCGACGGCAAGCGTGTGGTACGCGTCAACGATGTCCAGCTCGTCGAGTTCAACCGGGAATGGCGGATAAGCGGCGCCGACGTCAGCCTTCAGGGATTTCTGAGGCGGCTTATGCCGTCGGGCTTTTACGGCTCGAAGAAGCCGGTTGAGGTCATCGACTGGAAAGACGTCGGCTATCTTGCCACGGACTCGAAGACCGTCACCGTTCAGCTCAAGTCTTCGAAAGACAAGCTTTCGAGACTCCATCCCGTTGAAATAGCACAGCTCGCGGAGGCGCTTTCGCCGCTTCACAGGACCGACATTGTCGAATCCCTCGACGACGAGATCGCCGCCGACACGCTTGAGGAAATGTCTACGGAGAACCAGGCGCGTGTGCTCGAAGACCTCGACGGAGAGCGGGCGGCGGACCTCCTCGAGGAAATGTCTCCCGACGACGCGGCGGACGTGCTTGAGGAGCTGGACGAAGACAAGGCACGGGAACTCGTAGCTCTTATGGAGGACGAGGAGAAGGCAGACGTCGTCGAACTGATGTTCTACGAGAACGACACGGCCGGCGGGCTTATGACCACGGAGATGGTCACGTTTCCGCAGTCAATGTCGGCGGGCGAAGCGATCGCGCAGCTGCGCGAGATGGCGCGGACCCCGCACATGATCTACTACATTTATCTCACCGAATCTGAGGGCTCGAGGAAACTTTCAGGCATAATCACGCTGCGAGTGCTTATTCTTGCGGACAGCGGCGAACGGCTCGAAGAGCTTATGCGAAAGGACTTCCAGGCGGTCGGACCCGGCGAGCCGGCGGAAGAGGTAGCGCTAAAGATCGCTGAATACAATCTGCTCGCGATACCGGTCGTAGACGACAAGGAAGAGCTGCTCGGGATCGTCACGGTTGATGACGCGATGGAAATACTGCTGCCGAAGCGATTCGAGTGAAGCTTGAATTCACAGACTCCGCTGCAAGAACTTACGTGCGTTTTCTTCGAAAGGCGCTCGAGCCGCACGCGGATCCCGCGTACGCGGTCGAGATGAAAGCCTATCTCAGGAACAAATTTGAGTTCTTCGGGATGAGATCGCCGCTTCGGAAGGTCATATTCAAAGAGTTCTTCGAAAAACACGGGATTCCTTCACCTGAAAAGCTTCCGGAAACGGCGCATTTGCTTCTCGGTGAGGATGAAAGGGAGTGCCACTATTTTGCGATCGAGTCGGCGTCGAAGCACAGGAAGCATTGGGATGAGCGGTCTGTAGAGCTGTTCGAATCGATGGCCGTAAGGCGGTCGTGGTGGGATTCGGTCGATTACATACGCGGGGTATGCCTTAAGGAGTATTTCCTGCAGTTTCCCGAACTGCGCGAAGCTGTTTCGAGACGATGGGCTTCGTCGGAGAACTTCTGGCTTCAGAGGCTCGCCGTGACCTTCCAGATCGGCTACAAGGCACGGACGGACACCGCCCTGCTTGTGAAGAACATCGACGCGGTGAAGGACTCGGACGAGTTCTTCGTGCAGAAAGCGATCGGATGGGCGCTGAGGGATTATGGAAAGACCGACCCGGATTTCGTGGAGGCATACGTCTCGAAGGCGGGTCTGAAGCCTTTGAGCAGGCGCGAGGCTCTGAAGAGGATCCGAAAGAAATGAACACCCGCCGGAATATGCGGGGAAAGATCGGACATTTCCTTTTCGCCCAACGGAATTGCTTGTAACAAATCGCCCCGAACTGATAGATTTCTCATTCAAGTTCACAACAAGGAGATCTCCAGGCTATGAAGACAAGACGCATTATTCTCGCCGCAGCCGTTCTCGCGCTTTTCGCCGTACCCGCACTTGCATCGATCGACGTAATGCCGATCGGGACCAAGCTTGACGGCTTCTCGATGAAGGATCCCGCGGGCGCCGCTCACAGTTACAAAACCCTAAAAGGGGAGAAAGGCACTATAGTGATCTTTCTTTCAGCGCAGTGCCCCGTCGTGGCGGCCTATAACGACCGAATCAACGAGATCGCCGACGCATATGCCGCGAAGGGGATCACGATGGTCGGGATCTACTCGAACTACACTGAAGACCTGGCCTGGGTTACCCGCCATTCGAGCGAGAACTACAAGTTCACGGTGCTGATCGACGAAAACAACGTGTTTGCCGACAGGCTCGGCGCCTCGTTCACGCCCGAGATCTTCTACTTCAACTCCGATGACGTCCTCGATTATCACGGCGCGATCGACAACGACAGGTCGGGAAGCAACATAACGAGGCCGTTCCTGAAGACGGCGCTGAATGAGAAGCTTTCAGGTAAGGCGATCTCCGAACAGAGCACGAAGGCTTTCGGCTGCTCGATCAAGCGAGTGAAGGCGGAAGGTTAGACACAAGCAGGCAGTATGAATCAGCTCTCGATCGCGATTTGGCGAAGGGCGGCGGCGGTTTCGCTCTTCGCCTTGATCTTTGTCCCCTTGGTCTCCGCGCAATCCGGCGCGAACGGTTCGGATTCCGCTCAGACAGGCGGAGGAAAGGCCGTCAATCTGAAGGTCACTCAGGTCGACGAAGGATCGATCAAACCTCTGCTGGTCCCGGACGGGAAACCGCTTCTCATCAACTTCTGGGCGACCTGGTGCGAGCCCTGCCGGGAAGAGTTCCCGGAACTGATCGAGATCGACCGCGAATACGAAGGCAAGATCGATTTCTTAATCATCTCCCTCGACGATCCGGTCGAGATCACGCGCGACGTTCCGAAGTTTCTTGAGGAAATGGGCTCGACGATGACTCCGTACCTTTTGCGGACGCTCGACGAGACGGCGGTCATCGGCTCGATCTCGAAGGATTGGCAGGGCGGGCTTCCATTCACGGTCCTGTACGATGCCGAAGGCAAGGTGGCGCACGCGCGCCAGGGCAAGATCAAGGTCCCTGTTGTGCGCGGCATTCTGGATGGCCTGCTCGCGAAACCCGGCCCGATCGCGGTAACAGAACTCGTGAAGATCATGAACGGCAAGCGCGACGAGGCGATCTTCTACTATCGGAACAACTGGATGAAGCTTCGAGAGGAAGCCTTGAAGCGCGGATATATCGAGTCGTTCGAATTGCAGGTAGGCGATCCGAAAGAAGAAGCTGAATTCGATATCGTTCTTATCACGCGCTATGCGAACAAGGCCCAGTTCGACACATCGGAGCCGAATTTTCAGAAACTGATCAAGGAACTTCTTCCGATCGGGCCCGTGAGGCTGAACGAATCGGTTCCCGACGAGTTCAGGAAGTCGGTAGGGGTCAGAACGACTGAATCCGTCGGTCCGGATCGGTGAAGCCGGCGGGGATGCGGACTTCGGCCGCGATCAGATGATCCCAATTCTGGCTGACGCCCGGGGTTCCGCCTCTTTGAACCTGGAACTTGGAATGTGAAACTCGCGCTCGCCCCCTCGCTGACGCTCGGGGTTCCGCCTCCGGTCGCTCCGCTCCCTGCCCCCTCGCTGACGCTCGGGGTTCCGCCTTCGTTCGTTGCACGCTCCCTGACGGTCGCGTTTCTGCCTCTTTGAACCTGGAACATGGAATATGAAACTCGCGCTCGCCCCCTCGCTCACGCTCGGGGTTCCGCCTCCGGTCGCTCCGCTCCCTGACGCTCGGGGTTCCGCCCCTTGGAACCTGGAACTTGGAACTCATTTTCGCCCCCTCGCTCACGCCCGGGGTTCCGCCTTCGTTCGTTGCACGCTCCCTGACTGTCGCGTTTCTGCCTCTTTGAACCTGGAACCTGGAACCTGGAACTCATTTCCGCCGCCCGTTTGAAAAAACGCCCCCCACCTAATAAACTCTCTCTTTTCCAAATCCGACCGAATTCCCGGCAGGTGACATTTATCCTGATGACGAGCCCCGCCATAACTCCAGAACTTATTGAACAGCACGTAACTCCGGAAGAGTACGGGAAGATCATAGAGATCCTAGGACGCGAGCCGAACTTCACCGAACTCGGCATCTTTAGCGTAATGTGGTCCGAGCACTGCTCGTACAAATCATCCCGCGTGCACCTGAGGCGACTTCCTACGACCGGCGAGCGCGTGATCGTTCCGCCGGGCGAGAACGCCGGAGTTGTGGACATAGGCGACGACTGGTGCGTCGCGTTCAAGGTCGAATCGCACAACCACCCGAGCTTCATAGAACCGTTCCAGGGAGCCGCGACGGGAGTCGGAGGCATCCTCCGCGACGTGTTCACGATGGGCGCAAGGCCGATCGCGGCGATGAACTCGCTTCGGTTCGGGCCTCTGACGCTGAACGAGAATGGATCGACGACAAGGAAGATCGCGAACCGCAACAAGTCGATCCTGAAAGGCGTCGTCGAAGGAATCGGGTTTTACGGAAACTGCTTCGGCGTTCCGACGGTCGGCGGCGAGGTCGTCTTCGACGAGGCTTACAACCTGAACCCGCTTGTGAACGCGTTCGCGCTCGGACTCGTTCGCAAGGACCAGATCTTCTTCGGGAAGGCCTCGGGGATCGGCAACCCGGTTCTTTACGTAGGAGCGAAGACGGGCCGCGACGGAATTCACGGCGCTACGATGGCGTCCGCAGAGTTCGACGAAGAGGCTCTCGAGAAACGCCCGACCGTTCAGGTCGGCGATCCGTTCCTGGAGAAGCTGCTTCTTGAAGCGTGTCTCGAGGCGATGCGCTCCGGCGCGATCGAGGGCATCCAGGATATGGGCGCGGCGGGATTGACGAGTTCTTCGGTCGAGATGGCCGACCGAGCGGGAACCGGCCTCGAGCTCGATCTGACGCTCGTGCCTCAGCGCGAAACCGGAATGACGGCGTACGAGATGCTGCTCAGCGAATCGCAGGAGCGTATGCTGATCGTCGCGAAAGCCGGTCGCGAACGAGAACTTGTCGAGATCTTCAACAAATGGGACCTCGACGCGGTCGTGATCGGAAAGGTCGTCGAAGGGAACCGCCTGAAGGTCTTCCATCACGGCGAGCTGATGGCCGATCTTCCGGTGGACAAGCTTACAGACGAGGCTCCGAGGTACGAACGACCTATGGAAGCGCCGGCGTACGCTTCCGCTAGCCGCGATGAGCGCGCCGCGAAGTGGAAGGTCCGGGCCGAAGTAGCCGGACACGGATCGCGGAATCTCCTTAAGGTGCTCGAGACTCTCATCACATCTCCCGACATCTGTTCCAAGCACTGGGTTTACGAGCAGTACGACCACATGGTCAGGACGAACACGGCGATCCTTCCGGGAGCGGACGCCGCAGTCGTGCGAGTGAAGGAAACGAGGCGCGCGATCTCGATGTGCCTCGACGGCAACGGGCTTTATTCGGCGGTCGATCCGCTCGAAGGCGCCAAGCTGACAGTCTCCGAGGCGGCGCGTAACAACGTATGCGTCGGCGCCCGGCCGATCGCGGTAACGAACTGCCTGAACTTCGCATCGCCAGAAAGGCCGAAGATAATGTGGGCCTTCTCCCAGACGATCGACGGAATGAAGGAGGCGTGCGAGACGTTCGACACACCTGTCATCTCCGGGAACGTTTCCTTTTACAACGAGACGGACGGGGACGGCGTGCTTCCGACGCCTACAATCGGAATGGTCGGTCTGCTCGAGGATGTGAGGAAGCTGGTCACGCAGGGCTTCAAAAAGAAGGGCGATGTCATCGCTCTTCTCGGCACAACGAACGACGACCTTTCGGTCAGCGAGTACTCGCAGGCGGTGCTCGGGATCTCCACGAACGAACTGATCGAGATCGGGAACGTGCCGTCGCTCGATCTTGAGCTTGAAAAGACCGTTCAGGAGACCTGCCTGAAACTTGTCGACGAAATGCTATTAGCCTCGGCGCACGACTGCTCGGACGGAGGCCTGGCGATCGCGGTCGCCGAATGCTGTTTTTCTTCGCTGAACAACGCCCCGGACGGAGCGGTGCTCGAGCTTTCATCGAACGGGCTCGATCCGGAAGCGGTCCTCTTCTCCGAATCGCCCTCTAGGATCGTGATCAGCTTCTCGCCTGAGAACGCGGACCGTGTCGCCTCGATAGCCGAAGGGCTGGGATGCCCATTCGAGGTGATCGGAAAAGTGGAAAGCGACGATCTGTCGATCTCGATCGACGGTTCGGAAGCCGTGAGCGCCCCGGTCTCGGGTCTCGAGAAGAAGTGGAAGTCCGCGCTTGAATCTTTGCTTGAGGCTTGAGAGCTGTTTCCGCAGGAAGGGGTCTCAACGCAAAGGTCGCGAGGGGCGCAAAGGAACCAGGGTAGGAACTTAACCAACCGCCTTTTGTTTATCGCTTTCAAGAATCTGGTTAGAAGCTCCGTGCCAACTCATTCCACTTAGCGACCCTGGCGGCCTTCGCGTTCAACGGTCCGCTTCTGGTAGCTGCTCCTCCTGATTGCTTGCGGTAGCCCTCCCTCACGGTCGGGCTTCGGACACGGTCTCCTGTCTCCTACATTCAGTGTAAACTCTACCTATGCCCGCGGGAGTTTACATCCACATCCCTTTCTGCAAGTCCCGATGCTCGTACTGCGACTTCGCGACCGATGTCTACCGCAACGACGAGGCGGTGGAGAGGTATGTGAGCGCGCTGCTGAAGGAGACCGGAGCTAATGTAGGGGCGGGGCTTGTCCCCACCCGCGAGGACGATTCGCTTCGCTCAACGCAGGCGGGCCGCCTGCGCTCCAGTCCGGGCCACCCCTCACTCATCACTCATCACTCATCACTCGCTTCCGACACCATCTACTTCGGCGGCGGAACGCCTTCCCTTCTCAGTCCCGATCAGCTGGAAAGAATCCTGGAAGCCGTTCGAGAACGGTTCGAGATCGCTGAAGATGCCGAGATCACCGTCGAGATGAATCCCGCGACGGTCACACTCGAGAAACTAAAGGATTTCCGCGCACTCGGCGTGAACCGCGCGAGTTTCGGCGTACAGACCTTTGACGACCGCTCGCTGAAGCTCCTCGCTCGAGGCCACGACGCCGACGACGCTCGGAATACTTACGAGCTTCTTCGCACGGCAGGGTTCGACAACATAAGTTTCGATCTGATCGGCGGCCTTCCGCACCAGACGATCGAGGGATGGAAGGCGAATCTCGAGGAAGCGGTCGCGATGTCGCCCGAACACGTTTCTCTCTACCTTCTGGAGATCCACGAGGGAACGCCGCTCGCGGAACAGGTCCGGTCGGGACGCCAACCGCTCCCCGACGAGGACCTTGCGGCGGAGATGTACGAGGCAATGCTGGAAAGGCTCGACGCGGCGGGCTATGAACAGTACGAGATCTCGAACTTCTCAAGAACCGGCCGCGAATCGAGACACAACCTGAAGTACTGGGAGCTCGACCCCGTGATCGGCTTCGGCGTTTCGGCGCATTCGTTCTACGGCTCCAAAAGATGGGTCAATGCCAGAGACACCCTCGCCTATGTGAGATCGGTGGAGTGCGGCGATTCGCCTGTCGTCGAGATCGATGATCTGCCGGAGAAGCAACTGAAAGCGGAATTCGCGTTTCTCAAACTCCGTTTGAACAAAGGGCTTGACCTGGCGGACTACCGGGAACGTTTCGGTTCGGAGCTACTGAGCGAGTTCGGCGAGGAGCTGGGAGAGTTTCGGGAGATCGGACTGATCGAGATTTCGGAATCAACTCTGCGCCTGACCGACCGAGGGAGGCTTTACTCGAACGAGGTGTTCGGGGTGTTTGTTTGAGCCTTGATTCTTGCTGCTTTTGATCGTTATGAGATTTCTGATCGCTTTTCTTGCTGCCGCCGCTTTCCTTCCGTTCGCCGCCGTCGAAGTGCCGGGTCAGCAGATCTGGGAATCGGTTCCGTTTCGCGGTCTGCCTTCGCCAGAACCCTTCTTCTGTGCGCCTTCGGACAACTCCGTCGTTTCGTCGGCGGAGCTAGAAAAGCTTTGGTCGCACGAAAGATGTGCCGAGTTCGAGCAGCCGAATGCCGATCTTTCGAAGGAATCGCTGTTGGCATACCGGGCCGGCGGGGACTGCCATATGCGCCTGCTGATCGATGTACTGGTTGACCGCGCGGCCAGGAAATACCTTGTCGAGATCGTGAACATATGGGGCGGATGCCGGGCCGGAGGCCGACGCGCGGGATGGCTTGTCATCGACAAGGTGCCTGACGATTTTTCCGTTGAGTTTCGCGAGATCCATATAGGCGAACGCGAGTTTTCGAAGGACCCGGAAGTGTTGAAGATCAAGAGCAAGAAGAACCGTAAGAAGCTGTCGGGAGCTCCGGGAAAATGAGAGGTGAGGGCGAGGTAACGCGAACTTTAGTTTGCGCCGCGGTAGCGTGATGCCCGGTCGCGAGAAAATCGATGCGGGCAAGCTGCCCGCGCTCCAATCGGACCCAGATAACCCGGCGATCCACTTAAAGGTCTTTGACGCAATTATGTCGCGGCTAAAGCCGCTCTAGATCCATATTCCGGCGATACCCCACACTGCGCCTTCGGCTTGTGTGGGGCTACGAATATGTCGTCCGCTTCGCGGACGGACGAGATCCGATTCACTCGACAGACTCGAAGGACTCGATAGACTTTGCAGACTCGATAGACCCGACAGACTCGATAGACTCTGCAAACTTCTGCTATACTGCATCCGGCTCAACCCATCACCTGCATAACAATTTGGGCCTCGGGCTCAGTGCCCGGACCGGAACGAAACCTCATTCCGGTTCAGGTTTCTTGTGCCCGGGCATCGGTCCCGGCTTGAGGCTTCCGTCTCGGGCGGGGTCGCCCGTCTTTCCCTTCAACTCAGGATAGGAGGCAAGGCGCACCTTCCGTTTCGAGCCGCGGAGCGCCAAAAATTGTTATGAAGTCACGCATTAAACATCTCGTTTCAGGAGCCCTCTGGGCACTCATCACGTTTGTCATCGGATCGGTCGTCATCTCGGCTCAAAGTCAGACAGTGACGACTCCGAGACCCGTAAGCCCCGCGGCTGAAGTCAGGCAGACGATCGGTTTAACCGAGATAACCGTCAATTACTCGCGTCCGCGTGTGACTCTGAACGGTGTCGACCGGTCGGGTCAGATCTGGGGATCACAGGTGCCGTACGGATTCAACGTCCTTCAGGGCGGGAACGGGGGCAAGAACCCCTGGCGCGCAGGCGCGAATGAAAACACGACGATCGAGTTTACGGATGATGTCGTCATCGAGGGCAAACCGCTCCCGGCCGGCAAGTACGGTCTTCATATGGCGGTCTGGGAGGACGGCCGGGTCACGCTGATCTTCTCCAAGAACCACACGTCGTGGGGCAGTTTCTTCTACGAGGAAAAGGACGACGCGCTTCGCGTCGATGTGCGTTCCAGAGAGATAGCTCACACCGAGGTGCTGACCTATGACTTTGTGGAAATGGGCAACAATTACGCGGTTCTTGCGCTCGCCTGGGAGAAGAAACAGATACCCTTCAAGATCGAGGTCGATCTGCAGAAGACCGTACTGGCGAGCATCAGAAATGAGCTCCGCAGTTTTCCGGCTTTCTTCTGGCAGGGCTACCAAAGCGCGGCGCAATGGTGCCTGAACAACAACATCAACCACGAAGAGGCTCTTCAATGGGCTGACCAGGCGATAGCACGGAACCGTTCGTTCCAGACGCTTGCCACAAAGGCAGGGCTTTTGAGCCAGTCCGGAAAGCAGGCCGAGGCTGATTCGACGTATGCCGAGTCCGCCAAGCTTGCGAACAAGAACCAGCTGAACGCGCTCGGATACCAGATGCTGGCTCAGCAGCGCTTCGACCGCGCGATCGAGTTCCTGAAGCTGAATGCCGAGCGATTTCCCGACGACCCCAACTGTTTCGATAGTCTGGGAGAGGCGTACAAACAGGCGGGCGATCGCGAGAACGCCATCAAGAACCTTCGGAAGTCGCTTTCGATGAATCCACCGCCGGCTGTCAGGGCGAATTCAGAGAAACTCTTGAAGGAACTGGGCGAGACTCTTTAGGTTCGACCTCAGGCGCCTTCGGCTTTATCCACGGGTCGAGAACGCGAACCCGATGTCAATTCCATCAGTTGCCCCCCGCTTCAGTGGGGGGTGATGAGATCCATCAACGCTTCGGGGCATCGGCCCCTTGATAACCGGCTGAAACCGGCATGAACGAATTCATACCCTTGGACCCCCCGCTCAGGCGGGGGCAGCTTACAGCGCCCTTGTTACTGCTGTCCCACATCGTTTACTAGGCGGGGACTGTTTTTGTAGAATTCAGCCGTTGTGTGGCGATCGGAATATCGAAACACAACGGCAGTTCCGGGGATTCGCATCGTAAGCCCTACTTAATTTTGCAAGGGGACAACGTAATTATGAGACAGAAAGCTACGTATCAGCTTACGGGGCGCCAGTTGGTTCTGCTTGCCGTGATCTCCGCATTCATCGCGGTTGCAGTGGTTGCTGCAATGTCCGGCTTCGGGATCGGCTGGAACTACCTTATGTCGGGAGAATCGGCGGAGAAGACCTTCGCCGAGACCCAACCCGCGATCACTGATCCGGCTACCGTAACTGACGAAGAGAACAACATTGAGATCTACCGGAAAATGTCGCCGGGAGTCGCATTCATCACGACGAGCGCCAGGTTCGAAAACTGGTTCGGCGAAGAGTTCGAAAGAGAGAGCGGGATCGGTTCCGGATCGGTGATCGACAACCAGGGACATATCCTTACGAACTATCACGTCATCGAGGGAGCCTCGAAGCTGACCGTAAGTTTCGGGGGCGACAAGGTCTATCCTGCGACTCTGGTAGGCGGAGATCCGGACACGGACCTTGCGGTGATCAAGATCGTCCCGCCGGCAGAAGGCCTGACGGTAATTCCGCTTGGCGATTCAGGATCGCTCGATGTGGGACAGAAGGTCCTTGCGATCGGTAACCCGTTCGGTCTGGACAGGACATTGACGACGGGAGTGATCTCGGGACTTCAGAGACCGATAAGGGCCCGCAACGGTCGGCCGATCGACGCTGCCATCCAGACCGATGCCTCGATCAACTCCGGTAACTCGGGCGGTCCTTTGCTCGACAAGTTCGGCAGGATGATCGGGATCAACTCGCAGATACTGTCGCCCTCCGGAGCATCAGCGGGTGTCGGGTTCGCGGTCCCGGTGAACACTGCAAAGCGCGTCATTCCGCAGTTGCTTCAGTTCGGCGAGGTCAGAAGGCCGAAGCTGGGGGCTTCGCTCTACGGCGTTGAAGAACTTCGCGACCGCGGCATAGATCTCCCGGTCAGGGAAGGCCTGCTCGTGAGAAGCGTCGTTCCGGGCGGATCGATCGATCGAGCGGGGCTCAGGGGACTTACCTCCGACGGCCAATCGACGCTGCTGGGCGACATCATCACGACGATCGATGGTCAGAAGATCAACAACATCGACGACCTGTACCGGCTGCTAGACAGGAAGAAGATAGGTGAAACGGTCAGCGTCCAGGTGTATCGACGAGGAAATACGATCACCGTTCCGGTGAAACTGCTGCAGATGCCGGAAACCCGGAACGGCAACCGCCGGTTCTAGATCCTGAGAGATCGAAACAGCGCAGACGATCCAGCATCGCCTGCGTTGTTTTCGTTTGGTGTACCATTGTTCAAATGAAACCGGCCGGGACCAAGAACTTTTTCAATGATGGATTCGGCTGGATCTGCCGTCGGTGTGCAGCCCGTTCCAACCGCGATCGTGAGGATCGGCGGTCGAGGCTCTTGACGGAAGGCGAGGCCGAGCACAGATCGGTGGAATTTTCAACCGCAGCCCTTGCGCGATGGGCGGACCGCGAAGCCGGCATCCTGGAATGCCCTGTTTGCGGCACTAAAGAGCGAACAAGGGTAAGTTAGGTTAATGGAAGAAGTACTCACTCACGAAACGGAAAGCCCGAAGATACTGGACGTCGGCTGCGGGAAGAACAAGCTCGAAGGCGCCATCGGGCTCGACAACAATCCAAGAACGGATGCCGACGTGCTTCATGATCTTGGAGAAGTGCCGTACCCATTCGACGACAGCGAGTTCGACATCGTCGTTTCGCGGCACGTGATCGAGCATCTCCCTTTGGTCATCGATTTCGTGGAAGAGCTTTACAGGATCACGAAACCCGGGGGCATTATCGAGATCGTGACCCCGCATTACACGAATCCCGACTGGGCAAACGACCCGACTCACCGAAACCTTTTTAATTCGTACTCGTTCAATTCATTCGTTCCGGAACGGCAAGTGTTCGATTTTTATACGGAGGCGACTCTGAAACCGCTCGACATTGAGGTTTCCCTTGCGAACTTGTGGAAGGCTCTAGGGATCGAGTTCCTCGTGAACCTCGACCGCCGTTCTAGGCGCTTCCGGTTTTTACGGAAGTTCTGGGAGCATTACCTTAGTACGGTTGTCCGGGGCAAAGAACTCAGGTTCGTCTTCAAGGTTGTAAAGGACGGACCGAAAGCGAATGCTTAGCCAACTGATCCCGGCTGATGTATCATCTCGGAAGGTGCATTTGGCCCGTAGTTCTTAGTTCCAGAGGAAATAAATGAGAAAGAAGTTATTCGCTTTTCTCGCGGTTGCGTTCGTCATTGGCGCATCGTTCGTGTTTACAGACGACAGCGAGGCAAGATCGAACGAGCTTGCCGCTTTGCTTCCGCAGTCGGATGGCGTGCTCGTGCTCGACGTCAAGAAGCTCTTTGACGAGGCGCTTCCGCAGATCCTGTCGGCGAACGAGCCGATGCTTGCGAAGATCAACGGTGAGGCAGCCAAGATCAAGAACCGAACCGGGCTGGACCTGAGGCAGTTCGACTTGCTGGCCTTGGGTTTGAGGACAAAGCAGGTCGACGAGAAGACGTTGAATGTAGAACCGGTTCTTCTCGCCCGCGGGCCCTACAACGGCAGTTCGCTCGCCGAGGCTGCAAAGATGGCTTCGAAAGGAGAATCCCGCACCGAAGAATTTGCCGGGAGAACGATCTATGTCTTCTCGGCAAGAGACATAGTCGACCGAAACCGATCGTCGAACGCCGTGTCGAAGAGCATGTTCGAAAAGATGCTCGACAAGGTTCTGAACGGACTCTCGGATGAGGTGGCGCTTGCCGCGTACGACTCGAATACGGTCGCGCTTGGCTCGCTGGCTCGAGTAAAAGAACTGCTCGGCAATTCGCCCAGGATCGAGAACCGGCTGCTTGAGATGCTGGGCCGGAAACAGACCGCTGTGGCCAACTTTGGAATGGTCGTTCCCGACGGCCTCTCCCGGTACTTCGAACTCGAAGAGGACGAACTCGGCGAGAGTCTTAATGCTGTCCGCGAGGTCAACGGATCTCTCGACGTCGTGCCGGGAAGGACTATGTTGTCTCTTGCCGCCCGGACCGTCGATGCGAAGCAGGCTGAGAACCTCGAGATAATGCTCTCCGGGTTCCGCGGCCTGTTTTCGGGGATCCTGAAACAGCAGAAAGGCGAGGACAAGAAGGTCTACGGCCGAATGCTCGATAATCTCTCCGTAGACAGGAACGATACCGAGTTGATGGTGAACCTGGAGATCCCGCAGGGCGACCTGGATATCATCGTAGGCAAGAAGTAGCGCCGCACCGTTTCGAATTCTTTCAGCGGCCGCCGCGAGACATTCGGCGGCCATTCCTTTTCCCCCGCCGACATCTTTTCCCGGAAGTCCGATTGGAATAACATAGGTTTTATGGGCAGTTCCCGTACACGAAAAGCGTTCCTCCTCGCGACCCTGGCACTTCTTACATTGCCCCCTTCATACGCGGTCGCACAGAACGAACCGAGGACGCGCGTAGTCGTCACGGACAGCGTGGCGAAACCGGGCTCGACGCCCGTCTCGGACAGTTCGGCGACGGCGCTCCCGCTCCTTCGGACGCGGATCTCGATGACCGTCGCAAGCCCGGCTCTGCGACGAGGGACCGTCGGCATCAAGATCATTTCTCTCGATTCGGGAGAGACCGTCTACGAGCGCGACGCGGAAAAGTATTTTATGCCCGCGTCGAATATGAAGAGCTTCACAGTTGCGGCGGCGCTTGAACGTTTCGGCCCGGAGCATCGATTCACTACGAGCGTGTACGCGCCCTCCAAACCCGAAGGAGGCGTGGTCAAAGGCGATCTGATCATCTTCGGCCGCGGTGATCCGGCTTTCTCCTGGCGGTACAACGGAGGCGACTGGCTGATCGCCATCGATAGTCTCGCCGACAAACTGATCGCGGCGGGGGTCAGCAGGATCGACGGCAACATCGTCGGCGACGGTTCATATTTCAATACGGAGGCTGTGCCGTTCGGCTGGGAGTGGGACGACCTTCAGTGGTATTACGGGGCGGAAGTGTCGGCGCTCTCGGTCAACGACAATGTCGTCGTGATGAAGGTCTCGCCTTCGACCACAGGGCTTGCCCCGCTCGTCACGTTCGAGCCGGCGAGTTCCTTGTTCCGGGTCGTGAACACGGCCAAGACCGTTCCGGGCGGAGAGCGAAAGACTCTGAAGATCGCCAAGCGGCCCAAAGATAATGTGTACGAGATCTCCGGTAGTCTGCCGTCGGGCGATCCGGGATTCTCGGGCACGGTCGCGATCTCGAATCCTCCTCAGGTGTTCGCGGACCTTCTCAAGCAGAGGCTCGCGCTGAAGGGGGTTACCGTTACTGGAAACGCTCTCGGGGTTGATCGGTTTGACCGCGGAGGCGAGCCGCTCAAGACGGAAGAGCTCGTCGAACTGGTCTCGCATCCGTCGCCTCCGCTTCGCATCATCGCTGAAAACACTATGAAGCCGAGCCAGAACCTCTACACGGAGATCCTTCTGCGTTCGCTCGGCGAGATCACGGGCGACCCCTCTGACCTGAGAAGGACCAGCGAGGACAAGGGAATGGCTGTGATCAATGACCTCCTCGTAAAGGCGGGCGTTCCGCTCGACAGCGTGGTCCAGTATGACGCCAGCGGTCTTTCACGGCACAACCTGATCACTCCGAACGCCTCGGCGATGCTCTTCAAATATCTCGACACGGCGCGATATTCTGCGTTCTGGAAGAATTCGCTGACGATCGGCGGGGTGGACGGAACATTGAGAAGGCGTTTCAAGGGCACCAGCGCATCCGGGAACGTGCGCGGCAAAACGGGGACGATCGACCAGGTGTCGGCACTCTCGGGATACGTCACATCGAAGGCGGGCGAGCGGTTCGCGTTCGCGATTATCACGAACGGAATCCCCGACGCCGGGACAAGAGTTTCTGCGATCGACGAGATCGTGCTTCAGCTGGCGAATCTGGAGGAAAAGACGTTCTTCGATCCGACTCCGCAGGTGGTCAAGACCGTTCAGTAAGTGTGTCGACGCGGAAGAACGGCTCGTCCGGAGCGCAGTTGCCGGAGCGCGGGCGCCGGACCGCGGGCGTCCTCGCCCGCATTGAGCGAAGCGAACACCTGCGCAGTATAAGAAGGGACACGGATGAACACGGATTCGCAAGGGATGGGGCGTGGTTAGAACTACTGCAATCTTGGCTGTAATGCTTGCGGTTCTCGGGATCGTGATCTTTCTGTGCTCAGTAGTCCTTGGTACATACTCCAGGGATCCGGATGGATTCGAACTGGTCGGCTGGTTTGTGATGCTGGGTTTTTTCTTTTTTGCATTCCTGTCAGGTTGTGCCGCGTTTGGATTCTGGATGAATCGTGAGCAGTAGCGGTCATCATTGTTAAAGCGTCGCCCCTCCGGGGCGGAGAACATCTTGTCACCTGTACCCGGGGCTGCGCCTTTGGCTTGCCCCGGGCTATCTTCCGTAGCCCCTTCGGGGCAATTCACCGTCCGTCTTCTGTCTTCTGCTCTGCCCGTCGCTTGCGCTCCGGGTTCCGATTCCCGTCTCCTAAAAAAAGCGGCGGCCCGCATTTCGCGAACCGCCGCTTTTGATCTTTCTGTCCGGAGGAATTACCAGCCGGAGTTGTAACCACCGCCGCCGCCGCCGTGTCCGCGGCTCCTTCCGCGGTTTCCACCGCCGCGGTCCTCACGCGGACGAGCCTCGTTGACAACGATGTTCCTTCCTTCGAAGTCCTCTCCGTTGAACTGCTCGATCGCGGTCTGCGCTTCTTCTTCCGTGGCCATCTCGACGAATCCGAAACCTCTGGAGCGTCCCGTGTCCCTGTCCTCGATAACCTTAGCGGATTCCACTGTTCCCGCACGCGAAAAGAAGTCGTGCAGATCATCACTTGTCAGATGGAAAGACAAGTTTCCAACATACAGTTTATTGTTCATTATTCGTAGATTTACAATTCAAGTGAAGCAACGAAGGAAGGCTGAACTAGCGGATGGTCTCTAGCGGAACTCCTGTCTAAGATGCGGCGCGCCTAACTTTCTAAATATCTGATGCTTCGTGACCTTTCTTACCAAACTCTCTAACCGAACCAAAGCCGCCGCAATCTTTTCTGAAACGGATGCGCCTATCGAGACACAGATGAGAGCAAAAACCTTGGTAAGTATGACCATCTTGCCCTGTTTTGGCAAGTAAATTGTTGGCCCGCAGCTACTCCTGCCATCGTGCGAACGGGGGTGCATCCGCCGGCGCTCCGGCGGCGAATATATTTACGGTCAAAGGGAATTATCGAACAAGGGGAAGAAAATGATCAAAGACACCACCAAGGTCACGACTTACACCGTAAGACACATTGAGCCCGAAGAGGCCACGGTCCTACGAGTCGCGGAAGCGCGGCTGCCGACCGAATTCGGAGAGTTCCGGATCGCGGGTTACCGCTCGCTTACGAGCGACGAGGAATTCGTCGCCGTGTTCAAGGGGGAGCTCGACAGCGACGAGGCCGTTCCGGTCAGGATCCATTCGCAGTGCCTGACGGGCGATGTGTTCCATTCGATCAAGTGCGACTGCGGGCCCCAACTGCAGCGTGCGATGGAAACGATCGAGGAAGCCGGACGCGGCGTCATCGTCTATCAGCACCAGGAAGGACGAGGGATCGGGATCATCAACAAGATCCGCGCATATGCGTTGCAGGACGAAGGAGCCGATACGATCGAGGCGAACGAGCGGCTCGGGCTCGATGTCGACCTCCGCGAATACAGCCAGTGCGTGGAGATCCTGCGCGATCTTGGAGTGAATAAGGTCCGGATGATGTCGAACAACCCGGAGAAGATCCAGGCAGTCCGCGAAGGCGGGCTCGAGCTGATTGAGCGCCTGCCGATCGAGTTCGAGCCTTCCGAAGACACGTTCAAGTACCTGAGTGTGAAGAAGCTGCAGATGGGGCATCTGCTGAGCCTCGTGTGAACTGGATTCACCACGAATCAAATCGGCCCATAAGCGAATTTAACGCGAAGGTCGCGAGGGCCGCGAAGGAAACTACTGCTGTATTCCTTAATCACCTGGCTTCGGTCTTCGGAATAGATTTAATGGTCCCGCGGAAATGGGGAAAAGTTCTTTGCGTCCTTGGCGACCTTCGCGTTCAATGCTTTCCGAATCTCTGCGTTCTCTGCGGTTCAATTCTCTTTTCTTAGAGATGCCAGGAGTTTCTCGTGTATCCCGCCGAAGCCCCCGTTCGACATCACCGCCACGATATCTCCTTCGCGCATCTCGGGCGCAAGGTGCTCGACTATCGTATCGGCGTCCGGAAAGTTGAAGGCCGGAAGCCCTTTCGCGCGAACAGCCTCGATCAGCTTCCCCGTATCCAGCACTCTTCCGACCTTACTCGCGGTCGACGTATCGTACACGCCGGCGACGATCACGTAATCCGCTTTCGAGAAAGCCTCGACGTACGGTTCCTGAAAAACAGCGAGCCTTGATGACCAGCTTCTGGGCTCGAATACCGCGATAAGGCGATTGCCGCCGTACCTCTGCCGCAATGCCTCGAGAGTCGCGCCTACGGCGGTCGGATGGTGAGCAAAATCGTCGATGACCGTGACGCCGCGTTCGACGCCTCGGATCTCGGCCCTCCGCTTCACCGACTTGAATGTCGCAAACGCTTTCTGGATAGTCTTGGGCGCGATCCCCCAGAAGTCCGCCGCCGCGATCACTGAAAGGCAATTGCGGACATTGAACTCCCCGATCAGCCCGGTTTCGAAGTCCGCCCAATGCCTGCCGTCACGAAAGACGCTGAACTTCGTCTTTTCCCCGGAAAAGTCGAGATCCCGAGCCCGCCATTTCGCGTCTTCGGAAAGCCCGAACGAATGCACGTCGGTGAACAGCTTCCCTTCCATCTCCGCAAGCACCTCACGGACGACCGGCGAATCGGTGCCGACGACCAGCCGGCCGTTCGCGGGCACAAGATTCATCAATCTCGAGAACTGAAACTTGATGTCGGTCAGGTCGCGGTAAATGTCGGCGTGGTCGAACTCGATGTTGCCGACGATCGCGACCTCAGGCAGGTAGTGCATAAACTTCGGCTTCTTGTCGAAGTAGGCCGTATCGTACTCGTCGCCCTCGATAACGAAGTAGTCGCTGTCCGTGACCCGAAAGCTTGCTCCGAAATTCTGAACGACGCCGCCGACCAGGAACGAAGGATCGAACCCGGCCGTTTCCAGGACCCACGCCGCGATGCTCGTCGTCGTCGTCTTTCCGTGTGTTCCCGCGACTACCAGTGAGCGCCTCCCGCGTATGAACTCGTTCTTGACGGTCTCCGCTTGCGAAAAGTAAGCGAGCTTCCGGTTCAGCACCTCTTCGATCTCCGGATTTCCCCGCGAGATGGCGTTTCCGACGATTATCCTGTCCGCGCCTATATCGAGATTCCCGGGCTTGTAGCCCGTCATTACCTCGATCCCTAGGCTCTCGAGCTGAGTGGACATCGGTGGATAGACATTCTGGTCCGAGCCCGTGACCTTGTGGCCGCGCGCCTGCAGCATCCCGGCGAGACTCGCCATCGCGGTCCCGCAAATACCGATCAGGTGATAGTGCATTTTGATGTGATTCCGCCCGGTTCGGGCTCAGTCGGGGACAAGTTTAGCATCGGCGGCGGAACTCGAACAGCGCGGGTCCGGAACCGATCCGCTTTAAGAGGCATCGCAGTGTTTCGAAAAAGATTACCGCTTGCATCTCGACCGCTCCTGTTGTCTGATGGGAGGGTCCTGAGAGTATCCAAAACTGGAACTGGAGTTGATTATGAAACGAGCATTCCTGGCGATCGCCATTCTGGCCCTCGCAATACCGGCATTTGCGCAGAAGATCGGAAAGCCGACGAAAGACGGAAAAGAGCCGACACCGGCGCAACGCGAGATCATCAACGAAGGCATACGGCTTCACGAGGAAAAGCGTTACGATGAGGCGATCGCGCAGTACAACAAGGTGCTTGCCGAATCGCCTGATTGTGTTCTCGCTCTTTACGAGGTGGGATACGCGTATTACGCGAAGAAGGACCTGGACAACAGTCTCCGGTACGCGTTGAAAGCGGCTGAATACCGGTCAGACATCCTGCCGAGGGTCTATATGATGATCGCCAATGTCGTGGACGACAAAGGGGAGCCGGAAAAGGCGATCAAGATCTATGAAGAAGCCATAAAGCAGAATCCCGATCTGGCTGTACTCCGGTACAACATCGCGATCACCTATTTCAGGCTTAAGAAACTCAAAGAGGCGAGAGCACAAGCGAAGAAAGCGGTCGAACTTGACTTTGCTTATCCCAGCCCGCATTACATACTCGCTGTCCATTTCTCCGATTCCGGCTACAAGGTCCCTTCGCTTCTTGCCGGCCTCCGGTTCCTTTCGCTGGAGGCGGACACGCCGCGGGCCAAAAGCGCTGCCGCGCTGATCGCTCAGAAGCTTGAGTCGGGAGCGACTCGAAACAAGGAATCCGGGAACATCAATATCTTTGTCGACTTGAACTCGCCCAAAGACGAGGGAGATTTCTCGACGATCGATCTTATCCTCTCGATGCGAAGCGCGATGAGGATCGGAGGCGACGACGACAAGGATGAGAAACCCAAGACGCGCGAAGAGCAGTTCGTGGAAACCCTCGAGATGCTTGTGGACAGCGTCGCGGAAGACGACGAGAACGGAAAGACGTTTTCCGGGAAGAACTACTTTCCGTACTTCCGCGAGATAAAAGCAAAGGATTACACCAAAGTCCTTGGACACCTTGTCCTTGCCCAGATCGGCAGCGATGCCGCTATGGATTGGCTCGGAAAGAACCAGCAAGACCTTTTGGCGTTCTGGAACTGGTCAAAGGCCTTCAATTCGAAGTGATCGTTCGATCTTCTGACCGTGTAAGATCGGGGTCCTGACAGGCACCCGTTCGGGTCTCCGGATAACCACGTAAGTTCGCTGTTCTGCACTTTGCCGCTCCCTGCAGTTGCTCATTTCTCCGGCGGCCTGCAAGGGAGCGGTACCTTTTTCTGCCGACCCTGATCGAAACAAAGCGAAACCGCGCGTTTTCATTCGGAGGGCGTTGATTGCCCGTAGGCGAATATGGATAATCGTGCGGACGGAAGCGCTTCGAGATGCGCTTCCCGTGAGGATAGTCAGACCGAACAAGTAAAATCAATGTTTAAAAAGCTCTTGAAGATCGTGCTCGTGATCGTCGTCCTGGCCGGCGTCGGCTTCGCGGCTTTCATTGGATATGTAGTGACATTCCTGCCGAACGTGCCTCTCGAGGAAGTTCGGATCGAATACACCCACGAACGGATAAAACGCGGCGAGTATCTCGCGAAGTCTGTTGCGCAATGCCTCGACTGCCATTCGGAACGCGACTGGTCCAGGTTCTCCGGACCTATCACTCCGGGTACGGAGGGTGCCGGCGGGGAGCGATTCGATCAATCTATGGGCTTTCCGGGATCGTACACGGCTCCTAACCTGACCCCTCACAACATTAAGGACTGGACCGACGCAGAGCTGTTTCGTGCGATCACATCGGGCGTAAGCAAGGACGGGCGGCCTCTGTTCCCGATAATGCCGTATCCGAACTACGGGAAGATGGATCGAGAGGACATTTATTCGATCATCGCCTTTATACGGACGCTTCCTGCGGTGAAGAGCGAAACCCCTCCCTCTTCTTCTGATTTCCCGATGAGCATCATCATCCACGCGATCCCTTCCGCGCCTTCGTTTGTGCAACGGCCTTCCAGGACCGACAAGGTCAGGTACGGGGAGTATTTATCCAACGCGGCCGGATGCGCCGAATGCCATACACCTGCAAAAAGCGGCCAGACGATTCCCGAGCTTGCGTTCTCGGGGGGCAGGTACATCGACACGAAGAATGCGAGCGTGATAACGTCGAACATCACTCCCGACAAGGAAACCGGCATCGGAGCCTGGAGCGAGAAGGACTTCATCTCACGTTTCAAGGCGTTCGACAAGACCTCTGGAATGTACAAGGAAGACGCGGTCAAGGAAGGGGATTTCAATTCTCCGATGCCCTGGCAGGGATACGCGACGATGAGCGAGGAAGATCTTGCGGCGATCTACGCTTACCTGATGTCGATCAAGCCGATCAAGAACAAGGTTCCGAAACAGCACGCGATTCCGAGGAAAAAGGACTGAGGACTGAGGAATCGGAACCCGGAGGAATCGGAACCCGGAGCGCGAGCGACGGGCATAGCCGAGGACCCCTCGGGCTGCAATAGCCGGGCAAAGCCCGACTAATGCAGCGCGAAGCGCTGCTCTAAACGGGAAGCGTGGAGGCACGGAAGTCCGCGCTAGCGCGCGGCGCAAACTGAAGTTCGCGGTACCTCGTGCAGCGCAAAGCGCTGCTCTAAACGGGAGGCGTGGAGGCACGGAGTTCCGCGCGTCCGCGCGGCGCAAACTGAAGTCCGCGTTACCTCGTGCAGCCCAAAGGTCCGCTCTAAACGGGACTGGCACTGCTCACTGCTTACCGCTCACCGCTAACTCCGAAGCAAACGGAAGATCGCCCGCCTTTTTGTAGACCGGCACATCGACGTCCTGGAAGTTTTCAGTAGGAGCGACCGGCTTCTGCGTGTTCAGATCGAGGAACTCTTTCGACACCTTCAGTTCCTTACCCGAAGGATCGAAGACCGTGGTCCGGATGACGATCACGTCTCCCATAAACGTCCTGAGTTCCTTTCTGATCTCCGCGACCGATCCGTCAGGCCGGAACACATGCTCGGCGTAATGCGCCCAGTCGCCGGACGGAGACGAATACGTAAAGTTGACGCCGATCACCTTGCCTTCCTTAAGCCACACGTACGCCACCGTATAGCTTTCCGCCTCTTCACCCGCGTTCTGGAAATCGATCATCGACGCGTACTTTTTCCAGACCGGCTTCGAACCTTCGTTGTAGTCGGAAACATCGGCGAAGATCAGGTGAGGCTCGCCCTGCTTCTCGACAAATTCCCTCGCTTCCTTAACGTAGGCTTGAACATCCGAGAGCGTTGTTCCGTCGGGAGACGTCTCCTGAGCTCCTGCCAGGCCGGCGAGCGCCAGGAATGTCATCGGAAGGATTGCCAGAAGGATCGATCTCACG
Organism: Aridibacter famidurans; assembly: GCA_024103495.1. Taxonomy (GTDB): domain Bacteria; phylum Acidobacteriota; class Blastocatellia; order Pyrinomonadales; family Pyrinomonadaceae; genus Aridibacter; species Aridibacter famidurans. The sequence continues at coordinate 10,072 of JAGFIQ010000002.1, read as the reverse complement.
CCGAAACTCCCTTTAGCTAAGCGCGCTCCGCATCTTCTCCATCGCGCCTTCGAGGATCGAATCCTCGCGAGCGATGCAGACCCTTACGTGCGCGTCCCAGAGGTCGGAATCGGCAAACGCGCTTCCGGGAACCACTCCGACTCCCGCTTTTTCCATCAGCATCTCGTTAAAAGTAAGCGCGTCGTCGAACTCTTCCGGGATGCGCGCCCAGAGGTAGAAGGATGAGCCGGAGGGGTAGATATCGAATCCGAGCTCCGTCAGCGCGTCGCTTACGAGGATCCGCTTCCGGTCGAACTTCTTCAGAAGGTCGTCATAGTAATCCGGATCCGCCGTCAGCACCTTCGAAAGCGCCGCCTGAAGAGGGGTCGCGGGACACACGTAGATCACGTTGGCCGCATTGTTCACTGGAGCGAGAAGCTCGCCCTTGGCGTACGTATACCCAAGCCTCCAGCCCGAGATGTTCCAGGATTTCGAGAACGAGTTAACCGTGATGGTCCGGTCCCACATTCCGGGGAGCGAGGCGATCGGGACGTGCGGATTCTCGCCCGCGACGTAATGCTCGTACACCTCGTCCGAAATGCAGAGCAGGTCCAGCTCCTCGCAAACTTCGGCGATCGCCTGAAGCTCATCGCGGGTCATCACTTTTCCGCTCGGGTTGGAAGGCGTGCACACGATCACGGCCTTGAGGGGGAACTCCGAGCGGTTCGCAAGCGCCTTGCACCTTGCGAGAAGTGCGCCCTTTTCGAACGCGAGGTTCTCATCCAGCTCGAACGTCTCTGTCTTTCCGCCGAACTCCTCGAGAATGCGGCGATGATACGGATAGTAAGGCTCGAATACGAGCGCCGACGCGCCTTTCAAATAACTCTGCGTGATTCCGATCAGCGCTCCGGTCCCCCCGTTGGTGATCATCAGTTCGAACGGACGCGCATCCGGATCGAGATCGATACCGTTGTAACGGCGGATCTTCTCAGCGACGGAGGACCGCAGAGCGGCGTCGCCCTCGCTTCCGCCGTAATGGTTCCGGCTGGCGGCGATGACGTCGTAGGCCTCTTTCGCGAGATCGGGATCGATCGGCAGTTCGGACTGCCCCTGAACGAGATTCCCCGAAGGCGGAACGAGCCTCGTGATAGCCCTTATGTCGGGCTTCACCTTCTTCGATTTTGCTTCTTGCATTGGTACAAAATAGCAGTTTTCCGGCCGAATTCCCATACGCGTTTCGATAGTGATGTAGAATTCCGCGTATGTCCCAAAACGGCGATCGGCTTCCGCCGGGCCTCGCGCCCGGCATCTTCGGCGGCCACTTTTTCAGGTACAGAAAGCGGCCCACGGAATTTCTGCGCGAGATGGCCGCGCTTGGGGATGTCACGCATATGCAGCTGTTCCGGATGCCCGCATATCTGCTCAACCATCCTGACCTCGCTCGCGACCTTCTGGTCAACTCGAACTCGAAATTCGTGAAAGGACGCGCGCTTCAAAGGGCGAAGATGCTGCTCGGCGAGGGGCTCCTGACGAGCGAGGGCGAGGCGCACTTGCGGCAGAGACGTATGATCCAGCCTGCCTTCCACAAGGACAGGATCGCCTCGTATGCGCAGACGATGAGCGGAGAGGCGGTGCGGATCCGAAAGGAATGGAAGAACGGATCGACGTTGGACATGGACCGCGAGATGATGCGGTTGACGCTTCGGATCGTCGGCAGAACGCTTTTCGGCGTCGATGTGGACGGCGACGCGGAAGAGGTCGGCGCCGCGATGACCGATCTTATCGAGTCGTTCGACTTTCTTCTGATCCCCTTTTCCGAACACCTCGAAAAGCTCCCTATCCCGCCCGCGAACCGATGCCGGAGGGCGATCGCTACGCTGGACCGCGTGATCTACGGCTTTATCGAAGAGCGGCGGATGGACCTTTCGGATGAAGGCGACCTGCTGTCGATGCTACTTCTGGCCCGGGACGAGGACGACGGCGGCGTGATGACGGACAAGCAGGTCCGCGACGAAGCGATCACGCTGTTCCTTGCGGGACACGAAACTACTGCCAACGCCCTGACCTTCACGTGGTACCTTTTGTCGCAGAACCCCGACGCCGAAAGCAGACTGCACGATGAGATCGACAGCGTGCTGGGAGGGCGCGCGCCTTCTTTCGAGGATATTCCGGACCTGAAATTCACGGAGGCCGTCCTCGCCGAATCGATGCGTTTGTTCCCGCCCGCCTGGGCGGTAGGAAGGCTCGCCGCCGAGGAACACGAATTTGGCGGCTATAATGTCCCGAAAGGCGCTCTTGTTCTTATCAGCCCGTTCGTGATGCACCGCGACGAGAGGTTTTGGGAGCGGCCCGACGACTTCATCCCTGAGCGATGGGAAACGCAGAGTGTTAAAGAGGCGAGCCGCAAGTTCATCTATCTGCCCTTCAGCCGGGGAGTCAGAAGCTGCATCGGCGAGGGCTTCGCATGGACGGAAGGGATCCTCGCGATCGCTGCGATCGCCCGGAAATGGCGGTTCCGCCTTGCGGAAGGACAGAAGCTCGGGCTGAAGCCGCTGATGACGCTCCGGCCTGCATACGGGATGAGGATGGTGGCGGAAAAGCGGAAGCGTGAGTGATGAACAAAGGTGAAAGAGAGATCCTCCGAACGCCCGACGAGCGGTTCCGGGACCTTCCCGGTTTCCCGTTCGAGCCGAACTACGCCGACATCGGCGGGCTCCGTATGCATTACGTCGACGAGGGTGGTCGGGACGCTCCGACGGTGCTTGTGCTGCACGGCGAGCCGACCTGGAGTTACCTCTATCGAAAAATGATCCCGATATTGGCCGACGCGGGTTTCCGGGCGATCGCTCCGGATCTGATCGGTTTCGGAAGGTCTGACAAGTTCAAAGAGAAGGAAGCTTACACTTACCGCTCGCACCTGGAATGGCTGAGGGCATTCATCGAAAAGCTCGATCTTAAAGACATCGCGCTCGTCTGCCAGGACTGGGGAGGATTGCTCGGACTGCGCCTCGCGGTCGAAATGGAAGACAGGTTCTCGAGGATCGTGGCGGCGAACACCTTCCTTCCCACGGGCGACGAGAAGACGCCGAAGGCTTTCAAGGTCTGGCTCGCGTTCTCGCAGGCGACGCCGGTGTTCCCGGTCGGCAGGATCATACAGATGGGCTGTTCCTCGAAGGTCGCGAAAGAGGTCCGGAAGGCATACGAGGCTCCCTTTCCCGACAATTCGTACAAGGCGGCGGCGAGGATCTTTCCGACGCTTGTCCCCATCTCCCCGGACAACGTCGAATCGGCGAACAACCGCCGCGCCTGGGAACGGCTCGCGAAATGGGACAAGCCGTTCCTGACCGCTTTCGCCGACGGCGATCCCATTATGCGGGGAGCGGACAAGGTCTTTCAGAAGCGCGTGCCCGGAGCGCTCGGCCAGCCGCATACGACGATCGAGAACGCGGGGCACTTCATCCAGGAAGACAAGGGCGAGGAACTGGCGGGCGTGATCGTCGACTGGCTGCGGGGCCTGTAAGCACTCCGCCTCAAAATGTTGCGCTCTGACCAGATATTTTGATATACGGTTCCTAAGAGACATCCGGGCGTCGGCGCGATGAATAGTCTGTACAAGAATTCGATCTTCACTTCAGGCGGGTTTGAGGGTCCACAGGGCCTGCCGCACATAGTGAGTAGGATCGTGCTCGTGCCCTCGATGTTTTTCGTCTTATTCCTTTGCTTTCTCACGTCCGAAGCGAATTCCCAGGCTCACGTTCTGCCGCCGGATAACGAAGACCTCGTTGCGATCAATCTTGAACTCACGAAACTCGAGGAGATGGCGCGGTCGTGCGCGCAATTGAAGTGCCCCGACTTCCACTGCTCGACCGCGAAATTTATCGCCGCCACGGCAAGCCGGAGGCGTGAGCTATTTCGCTTGTACTCCTTTTGGCTTCGAAATCTTGCTGAGTTCACATCGTCCGGAACGGTTCAGGACAGGTACCAGCTCTCGCTCTTGATCTACAGGCGGCTGGACTGGCTGCTTGGTGAGGGAAATCCGAACAACAGATCCGAGGGAACGCTGACCAGGTGCCTTTTGCCATTAGTTCGAACCTGCGAAGTAAGGTTTGATGAAAGAAACGAAGCTGGAACAACGGAATACATCCCCGAGCACTTTTCATCTGTAACGTTTGCCTCGGACGATCCGGCAAGCGGAAAAGCGGAGTTCCCTGAGAAAATCGCTGAAGCGCTCAATCACTTCGATTCGCGTATTCAGAGGGTAAGGAAGGAGGGATTCTACATCCCCAAAACGAAAGAGCACATCCTGGACTTTTCACTCAATCAGTACGTTCTTAAGTCTTCGGAGGAGGTGCTCGTTTACCACTCGATACCGAGATGCCGCCCGCCGCAGGTTGTGATCGGATTATTCGACAAGGGGCTGGTGGAAAACCAAGGCTTCGAAAGAACCCTTTCAAAGGCGTATGTTGAACCCGATCCTACAGGACACATGAGCAGCGGGAGCCGGATGACTGTCCCTTCGAAGGGCGGCCAGTACGAGGTCGTAGCATATGACCTCTTGTCGGAAAGGGTGCTGACGACATTGAGTTTGACGGTGAGGGAATTTTTCCCAAAGAATCATTTGATCGGTTTCTGGAGAGCGGCAGACGGGTTCGAGATCATCATCAACGACGGCGAGGGTGGAATCAGGGGAAACATACGGGAATTAGGCAAGATCAATCAACTTGGAAATGACCGGGATCTCGAAAAGAATGCCTTGTTCTGGAGGAACCTGAAAGTCGAAGAGATAGGAAGCGACGGGATGGAGATCTACTCTGGAGAATGTCTTGTGCCAAGAAAGCCAAACGATTGGGAACCGTTTGGCTATTGGAGGAAATTCCAGATAACCATGGACACGATCGATTCGTTCATTCTTACGCACTCGGCCTGCTACGTGTCACCCGAACAAGGAAAGGGGTTTATCAGGCTTTGGCGGGTTCGACCGAAACCCAAGACCGACCTCACGAACCCGGACGGGGCGGATGGCGAAATAGTCGATAACTGAGAACACGTTCGTTTCTCGGATCCCCGAGGCTGCTTTCATTTTCAATCTTGTAGATACCGCAGAAGCACCCGGACCATTTAATCCCTCGCATTCTTTGCCCGTAAGGGTTTAAGATTAAAAGACCTCTCCCGTTGGACCCGGACCCCCCTTCCCGGAGGCTCAGATGATAAGTGGAACTGCAATACCCTTCCGAAAGGTCATCTCTCCCGTTTCGATCCTTCTTCTGATTCTTGCCCTTGCCGCCGGTAGCTTCGCGCAGGACGAGCTCGACGGGCTTCTGTCCCGGCTGGATTCGGTGCGCGAGCTTTCAAAGCAGTGCGTCAGCACCGACTGCCCCGACGCCGACCGTGCCGCGATGCAGAAGCTGCTCAACGACCTCGAGGACGCTCAGCTGTTCGCAAGGCTCCAGGCATTCTGGATCACACAGCTTCCGAACTACGAGAATTCGACCGACCTTCGCCAGAAGGTCGCGAAACTTCACAGCGTTCACGATGCGATCCGGAACCTGATCTTCAAGTCCTCCGACGGCGATTCGCTGATGTACTGCGTCGTGAAGCTGAACGAGGCGCGCGGCGAGGACCTCTCCAAGGCGCTGATCGATTTCAAGCAGAACACGGGAAAGGAGAGGGTAACCGCTTGGGTCTGGGAATCGGTTTCGATGGTCGGGAACAGCCTGAGTCTCGACACGACCGACACGCCGGAAAAGGCTCCGGAAGCGGTGAAGGAGCTCGGCCCGACGATCGGAAGGACGCTCGAGGGATTTACGGTCCCGGAGATCCGGACGGCGGAATCGAAGATCGATCCGGGCGACAAGCCTTACGATCCCGGCGCGCAGATCACGATCAACTACGAGCTCTCGCCGTGTGTGAGGCTCCCCAGATTTGTCCTGATCGCCGAAGGCGATGTCCGGGACGGGAAGATCAACTCGACATCCGTCATCACTTTTCGCGATTCCTCGCAGACAACTGGTACGACTTACATGATGGCACCGCAGAGGGGAGGCAGATACGAAGTGAGGGTCTTCGACCGATACTCCGACTCGCTGCTCAAGGACTCGGCGATCGTCTCCGTGAAGGGTTTTCGATCGACCGGCTTCCCGGGCGTTTACCAGATACGACAGAGCGGGCTGAATTCCGAGATCGGAAGCCACTTCGCAATCGTGGTGGACAACAATGGTGTTCACTACTGGGGATCGGTCTTTCAGACCCCGGTCTCGGACGATTGGCAGTTCAGCGAGCGAGCGTTCGCGAGCGATCCTTCAAAACAGGCGTATGTCTCAAAGGCCGAGCTTGAAGGCACGACTCTCAAGATCGTGCGGGTGACCGCGACCTGCGAAGGATCGGAAAAAGAGGCAGCTGTCACGACCGAGATATATCTGCAGTCCGAAGGGACGATGCTGATCGGCCGCCGCCAGGCGTGGGATTGTTCTTCAGGCGAGCCTGTGGTTCAGGAAGGCGAGCTTGAGTTCGATTTCCAGGCCGTGCGGGTGTCGGGTAGTCCTCCTCCTTTGCCTTCCTCGGACGGCCGCAAACGGATCGCGTCCGTGCCGCGGTGAGCGGAAATCATCTTTGATCAGTTGCCCCCTGCTTCAGCAGGGGGATCAGAATCCGCAAAAAGATCTCGCCGGCTTCAGCCGGCTACTGTCGGGGCTGAAGCCCCTTCTCAATGTTGTTGTCCGTCGCAACCCCCCGCTAAAGCGAGGGGCAACTGAAACGGTTTCCTTTCCGCTCTCCCATCTCCTGTCTCCTGTTCTGCCCGTCGCTTGCGCTCCGGGTTCCAATCATGTCGCCGCTACAGCGGCGAAATCAATTGAGGGCTCCTGTACCGTGGGTTGCGCCCTTCGGGCTTACCCACGGCTAAATGCACATGACCGCTACGCGGTCGCTTTCGCCCCTTGCTCGCGCTCGGGGTTCCGATTCCGTCTCCCTTCTTCTTCTCCCCTGCCACGATCTTCACAGATTCCGCGCGTTTCAGATCAGAACAAAGTTCAGAGCGCCGGGAAAAAGGACCGGTGTCCCCGGTTCCGTGATAGACTCGCGCCCTGACAAAAGGAGGAGACTATGCCGCGCATCGACGAGATCGCTCCGGACGTATTCCGGATATCCACTTTCATTCCCGAATTCGACCTGCAATTCGCGCAGTTTCTGGTCCGCGACGAGGAGCCGCTTTTGTTTCACACAGGTATGAAGGCGCTGTTCCCTTTGGTGCTCGAAGGAGTCAGCGAACTGATCGATCCATCCACGCTTCGATGGATCGGCTTCAGCCATTTCGAGGCCGACGAATGCGGATCGCTTCCCGAATGGCAGAAGGTCGCACCGGAAGCGACGGCCGTCTGCAGCCTTGTCGGCAAGATGGTGTCTGTAGACGATTTCTCCGGGAAGGAGGCAAGGGGGATGAATGACGGCGACGTGCTGGAGACAGGCAAATACCGGTTCCGTTTCATCAAGACCCCGCACGTGCCTCATAACTGGGAAGCCGGGCTCTTGTTCGAAGAAACGAACGGAACGCTTTTCAGCTCCGACATTCTTCACCAGAACGGAGATTCGGAGGCCGCGACCGAAGATCTAGACGTGCTTTCGATCTGCAGAAAGACGCTGGACGATATGCAGGCGAGCCCGCTTGCCGACTATCTTCCGTACACGGCAAAGACGGACGGGATAATCCGGTCCCTGGCAGCGCTAGAACCAAAGACGGTCGCGACGATGCACGGCGCGGTGTTCACAGGCGACGGCGCGGCGGCGGTCAACGGTTACGCCGATATGCTGAAGAGCTTTTTCAGTGAGCGGTGAGCAGTGAGCCGTTTAGCCCGCGCACTTGTGCGTGGGATAGGAACATGCGACTGCAAATAGCGATCCATTTAGAGGGAGGCCGTCATTTTGGGCGGCTTTTTCCTTGCGCTTGCTCTACTCCAAAGAACCTCTCCTGGTCCCCTACGACCGCACACGGCGAAACAAGATTGGCAATACAACACGTCCTTCCTTAACTTCGATTTAACCGTACCGTCACACGCATTTACGCTTCCCGGGATAACCTCTCTCATTTACTAAACGAGGCGAAGCCGCCGTATTTCGAGAAAGGGAGCGACATAAATGCAAATTCGTAGAGGGGGTATCGGACTGCTGACCGCAGTGGTCCTGTTTTTCGTACTCGCAGCGACTAGTTTCGCGCAAGAGACCGGAGGCATCACCGGAACGGTAACCGATTCTGTGACCGGCCTGCCGATGGCTGGCGCAAAGGTATCAGTCGACGGCACGCCGCTCAACGTGCAGACCGACCGACAGGGTAAGTTCACTCTTGTCGCAGTGCCATCGGGAGAGATCAGCATCACGATCACGTACCTTGGCTATGCGGATAAAACGGTAACGACGAACGTAGGTCTGGACGCCTTCTCTTCGGTCTCCGTGGAACTCGAATCGAGTGTCCGTGAAGTTGTCGAAGTCTCAGCCCCTATCCTCGAGGGACAGGCAAAAGCGCTGAACCAGCAGAAGGAGGCCGTCAATATCACGAATGTCGTCTCCTCGGACCAGATCGGCAGATTTCCGGACCCGAACTCCGCCGAAGCCACGCAGAGGATTCCCGGAATCACGATCGAGCGCGATCAGGGAGAAGGACGGTATGTCTCAATCCGGGGGACCGAACCGCGGCTCAACGCTATGATGATCGACGGCGAGAGGATCCCGTCTCCGGAAGGCGACATCCGCGCCGTTGCGCTTGATGTCGTTCCGGCGGATCTGCTTGAAGCGATCGAAGTAACGAAGGCGCCGACCGCCGATATGTGGGCGGATTCGATCGGCGGCTCGGTGAACCTGGTAACGAAAGGGGCGCCTTCAAAAACAAAGGTCTCTCTGACGGCCGGTTGGGGATACAACCGCGTTTCCGAGGACGACCTGCAGACCTTCAACGGAACGGTCGGAAGCCGGTTCTTTAACGACAAGTTGGGAGCACTTTTCTCAGCGAGCTACTTCAATACCGACCGCGGCTCCGAGAACTTCGAGGTTGAGTACGATGACGGAGATCTGGACGCTCTGGAACTACGTGACTATTCGATCAACCGCAAGCGTTGGGGATTCGTTCCGGCGTTCGACTACGCCTTCTCACCCACATCCTCGATCTACTTCAAAGGGATCTACAACCAGTTCGACGACTATGAGTACAGGCGCGCGATAGCGTACAAGGTCTCGGACAACGAGATAGAGCGCGAGCTGAAAGACCGCTTCGAAGGCCAAACGATATATCAGGCAAAAGTAGGAGGAGATCATCTCCTGCCGAATTTCATCCGTCTCGATTGGGGTGCTTCCATCGCCTTCTCCGACGAAGAAGAGCCGGACGCTGCATATTCGATCTTTCTCCAGGAAGACGTGGTTTTCGACCCCAACGTTTCGCCGGGCTCGATCAACCCCGAAAACATTCAGGCGAATCCGCTGAACGAGGACTTCAACGAATACTTCTTCGACGGTGCTTCGAACGAGAACAACGTGACGACAGACCGCGATGTGGCTTTTCGCTTCAACGTCTCGATGCCGATGCCGACCTCTTCCGGATTTGCCGGTGTATTCAAGTTCGGGGCCGCGGACAGGTACAAGAAAAAATTCCGGAACGTACAGGTGCGCGAGTTCGAATTCGACGACGATGATGATGCTCCGGTGTTTGTCAATGTGCTGGACAGCAGCTTCGATACCACCACCATCATCGACGGGCGCTATAACTTCAGAGCGACCTTTCAGGACCCGACCGCTGCCAGGGCCATCCTGACAAACCCGAACGCCGAATCCGAGTTCGATCTCGAAGAAGACGCCGCTGACTACAGGGCCTCCGAGAATGTCTTCGCGGCGTACGCGATGACGCAACTGAATATCGGCGAGAAACTCGTGCTTGTGCCCGGGATCAGATTCGAGAGAACCGATATCGACTATGTTGGCAACGAGGTCCTCTTCGATGACGAAGGAGACTATGTCTCGACCCTGGCAATCCCCGGCGAGAACAGTTTCAACAACTACTTCGCCTCGGTTCACGCGAAGTACAGGTTCACCGACAAGACCAATTTCAGGGCTT
>JAGFIQ010000177.1 GCA_024103495.1 Aridibacter famidurans | reverse complement strand
GTCGGTCAGCTATCCATTTCCGGGCTGGAACGAGGGTTTCACGACGACCGCGCCTCTGATCCTGATCGCGCTTCGCGGACAGCCCGTTATTCCGGTCAATGAGAAGCTGGTGCTCGACATCATCCCGGTCGACATGGTCGCCGGAGCGATGCTCGGAGCCGCGATGGAAGCGCTCGTCAGCGACGAACCGCCGCTTGTCTTCCAGGCGTGCTCGGGCGATTCGAACCCGAACGACATGAAGCGGATCGTCGGCCTCGTCGGCCTCTACAAGCGCAAGCACTTCCGCGAGAGGGAAACGGGGAACAAGCTGGTCAACCGGGTCAGCTCGATGATCGAGGCTTCGCCCGCCACGCAGAAGGCGTACGAAAGGACCTCGGCGCCGATGCTCAACAAGCTCGCCAAAGGCGCCAACAGCCTGCTCGACAAAGCGACGCCGCGGTGGGGCGGCGGGCGGATCGGGAACATCGTCACCGACATAAAGAAGTCCGTCGACGAGTTCGAGCGCACGACCGAAGAGACGGTCGAGGCGTTCAGGATGTTCAAGCCGTTCATGGTCGACAACGAGTACAGCTACCGCGCCGACAACGTCCGGGCGATGGCCGGAAAGGTGAAGAAGAGCGAGCGCGAGCTGCTTCCGTGGTATCCGGACCAGCTCGACTGGTACGACTACTGGCTGAACGTCCATTTCCCGGGCCTCAAGAAATGGGTGCTTCCGCAGCTCGAAGAAGACCTGAAGGCACAGGAGCGGCGTTCGTACACGTACCGCGACCTGATGGACATGTTCGACACGGCGACGAAGCGTTTTCCGACTCGCGTGTCGATGAAGATCGAGCGCCACGGGAAAATGGAGCAGTACACGTTCGGCGACGTGCGTGAGCTGGCGCTTCGCGTCGGTGGATTTCTGGCGCACAAGGGAGTCGAATCAGGCGACCGCGTGATCCTCTTCTCGCACAACATGCCCGAATGGGGAATGGCGTACTTCGGCATTCTCAAAGCCGGAGCGACAGCCGTCCCGATCGATCCCGCGAGCTCGGTCAAGGAACTCGTGACTTTTGCCGAGGCAGGCGAGGTGTCGGCGATCCTGATCAGCCCTCGTCTCGCGAACGAGCATCCGGACATTGCGGAGAGGCTGAAGGAGGCGAAGCTCGATGTTCCCGTTTACGAATTCGGAGAGGTTTTCGAGATGCCTTCGGAGACCGAAGAAGCGAAACGGCTCGCGCTGCTTCCCGACAAAACGATCGCCACTTCGACCGCTTCCTTGATCTTCACGTCAGGCACGACCGGGAAGCCCAAGGCGGTGATGCTGACGCACAAGAACTTCACGTCGATGGTCTCGATGCTTTCGTCGGTCCTCGAGATGAGCGTCGAGGACGGCGTGCTTTCGGTTCTTCCGCTTCACCACACGTTCGAGTTCTCCGCGGGATTCCTGACGCCTTTTTCGAACGGGACCCAGATCCGCTATCTCGACGATCTGACTAGCGACGAGCTGACGCGTGCGATCGAGACCGGACACGTTACCGGAATGATCGGCGTGCCTGCGCTTTGGGAGATGCTCCACCGCAGGATCAAGACCCGCTTCCGCGAACGCGGCGACTGGTTCGCGGACATCGCCGACAACATCATCGATTTCAACGCCTGGCTCCGCGACAACACGCCCTTCAACCTAGGCCCGGTCGTCTTCTTCCCGATCCACGAGGGAATGGGCGGACGTATGCGGTACCTGGTTTCCGGTGGCTCAGCGCTCAGCGAGAAGGTGCAGAAGGACCTTCACGGACTCGGTTTTACGATCCTCGAAGGGTACGGCCTCACAGAGTCTTCGCCGGTGCTGACCGTCGCGAGGCCGCAGAACGAACTGCTCAGAGGAAGCGTCGGTAAGCCTCTGCCCGGCGTCGAGATCAAGATCGAGAATCCGGACGCGCGCGGCGTCGGCGAGATCTACGCCCGAGGCCAGAACATAATGGCCGGCTACTACAACGACGAGGCGGCGACCGAGGAAGCGCTCGACGACCGCTGGCTCAAGACCGGCGACCTGGGCAAGCTAGATGACGACGGGAATCTCTACATCGTCGGCCGCTCGAAAGAGGTCATCATCGACAGCAACGGGAAGAACATATACCCCGACGAGATCGAGGACGTTTACTCCAAGTCCAAGTACATCAAGGAGTTGTCGGTGGTCGGCCTGCCTGACGAGGACGGCGGCGAGAAGATCGCTTCGCTCGTGGTTCCCGATTACGAATACGACATCGCGCTGACCCGTGCGGCGACGAACAAGAAGGTCGAAGAGCATTTCAGGGAAGTATCCGCTTCGCTTCCTTTCTTCAAGCGCGTGAAGGTCTTGAGGCTTACGCCTTTCGAGCTGCCGAGGACCGCGACGCGAAAGGTAAAAAGAAGAGAAGTCGTCGAGATGCTCGAAGTGCTCGAGGGCCGCGCGAAGAAGAAGACTAAGATCGAGGCGGAATCGAAGGGCGACAGCAACCTACTCTGGCTTCGGAAGATAGTCGCCAGCGTTTCGAACAACCCGCTTTCAGAGGTAGCGATCGATTCGAGGCTTTCGGATCTCGGATTCGATTCGCTGATGTTTGTCGAACTCCAGGCGGCGGTTGAGGACGGCGGAGGACGGGTCTTGAATCCGGACGAACTGGACGAGGTGCAGGACGTCCGCGAACTGCTCGCTGCGGTCCAGCGTGTCGACAAGTCCAAGAGAATCGCCGACGAGCCGAAGGTCAACGACAAGAAGGAAAAAGAGGAGATCCACATCCCCGAGATCGTGAAGTTCGTGGGGAACAGAATAGTCACCTTCGCTCAGAAGCAGCTGTACGAGACGGTGCTGGAGACGACCATCGAAGGCCGATCGAACATTCCTCCGCACACGAATTTCATCGTGACCTCGAACCACGCTTCGCACCTGGACATGGGCCTCGTGAAGTACGCGCTTGGCGATGACGTGGCGGACCAGACGGTCGCGGTCGCAGCCGCCGATTACTGGTTCGACACCAAATACAAGCGGGCGTATATGAACAACTTCACGACGCTTGTTCCGATCGAGCGGTCGGGAAGCCTGCGGCAGAGTCTTCGGCACGTCACCCAGATCCTGAAAGAAGGCTATAACGCTTTGATCTTCCCGGAGGGGACGAGAAGCGTCACGGGCGAGATCGCGGAGTTCAAGCCGGTGATCGGGTATCTCGCTCTGAACGACAAGGTCGGGATCCTTCCGATCTACCTCTCGGGAACTTACGAGGCGTTTCCGAAAGGCACGACGGTCCCGAAACGCGAGAGCATCGGCTCGAAGGTCGGCGCGAAGATAGGCCGGCTCCTGAGCCACGAAGAACTCGAGGCGATGACCGATGGCGTTCCCCGCAGCGAGGCCTACCGCCTGATCGCGGCCCGCGTCCAGCACGAGGTGGAGAACCTCCGCGACGGGACTCGAAGGGAATTCGACGTGAAGGAGATCCGGAAGAAATGGCGGGCGGAGAAAAGGAAGCCTCGGAAGAAAGAGCCTGTGATCGATGAATGAGCGGGGTGGAACCGCAGAGAACGCAGAGAGCGCAGAGAAATTTTTTCGACTTTTTCTGACGATCAATGTTTTGCGGAATCCCGGAGCGATCTTCTTCGTGTTTCTTCGTGCCGCTTCGTGGTTCATTGATTTGGCCTGATCAATAACGATTGTCTACAAGATGAACAGGATGTTTAGGATAACCGCTTCCGTCGCGCTCGGGTTTGCGGCCTTGATCGTCAATACCCATCCCGTCGCCGCGCAGACAGGTTCTTCTGTTCAAGCCGATAAGAGAACATTGGCAGCAGACGTCCGTGCCGAGTTCCTGCACGCCTGGAACGGCTACAAGAAATATGCCTGGGGCAACGACGACCTCAAGCCTCTAAGCAAAACCCATCACAACTGGTATTCCGAGCCGCTGCTGATGACGCCCGTCGATACGCTCGACACACTCGTCCTGATGGGCCTCGATGAGGAAGCGCAGAAGACGGCCGATTACATCGCGAAGAACCTCTCGTTCGACAAGGACATCTCGGTCCAGAAGTTCGAGATCACGATCCGCCTGCTCGGAGGCCTTTTGTCCGGCTACCAGATGACCGGCGACAAGCGCCTTCTCGATCTGGCGGAGGACCTCGGCAACCGCCTTCTTCCCGCGTTCGAATCAAAGACCGGCATTCCATACCGTTACATCAACTTGAAGACCGGCGAGGTGCGGGGCGAGGAGACGAATCCCGCCGAGGCCGGTACTCTGATCATCGAGTTCGGCGCGCTCAGCAAACTTACGAACAAGCCCGTTTACTTCGAGAAGGCAAAACGAGCTCTGAAGGCGATGTTCGAACGCCGTTCGAAGATCGGCCTGATCGGCACCCGGATCAACGTCGAAACAGGCGAATGGACCAACAAGGACAGCCACATAAGCGCCGAGATCGATTCGTATTACGAGTACCTCTTAAAGTGCTGGAAGCTGTTCGGCGACCGCGAATGCAAGGCGATGTGGGACAAGAGCATTCCGGCGATCAACAAGTACCTGGCGGACGAGACGAAGACGGGCCTCTGGTACGGGCACGCAGATATGGACACCGGAAAGCGGACCGCGACGACCTACGGGGCGCTCGACGCGTTCTTTCCCGCGGTACTCGCGCTCTCGGGCGATATGAAACGCGCTAAGCGGCTTCAGGCGTCGTCTTTCCTAATGTGGAACAAGCACGGGATCGAACCGGAGGTTTACGATTACGTGGCTGACGAGGTGAAGCATCCGGGGTATCCTCTCAGGCCTGAGATAATCGAGTCGGCTTACTATCTGTACCGGTACACAAAGGATCCGCGTTACCTCGAAATGGGAAAGAAGATCTTCGAGGATTTCAAAAAGTATTGCAGAACGGAAGCGGGATATGCATCGCTGAAGAGCGTGATCACGAAAGAGAAGTCGGACACGATGCAGAGCTTTGTCCTTGCGGAGACATTCAAGTATTTCTATTTATTGTTCGCGCCGGAGGACACTCTGGAATTCGAGAAGGTGGTGTTCAACACGGAGGCGCACCCGATCCGGGCTACTTGGAAAAGTGAGGAAAAGGATTAACCGCAGAGAACGCAGAGAGCGCAGAGATTTTTGGATCTGCGGATTGTTGAAGTTGCTTGGTGGGGGAAAGCGTTGGATAAGAAATGCGTTGATGGTGAGCATCGCAAAAAGGTCCTGAATGGAGGTTTTTGCAGTGGAAATCAACGACATCAGTGGAAAGATAATTGAATGTGCGATCAGGGTGCACAAAGAACTCGGATCGGGTTTACTGCTAAATGCATACGAAGCCTGCTTGCTATTTGAGCTTCACAAAGAAGGACTCAAAGCGCGACGGCAAGTCCAGATGCCGGTGGAGTATTCGGGGGTGAGGATCGACGTAGGTTATCGCCTCGATCTGCTCGTAGAGGAACGAGTAATCGTCGAACTTAAGTCGGTCGAAAAGATGTTGCCGATACACGAGGCCCAGATACTCACGTATCTGAAACTTAGCGGGTTGAAACTCGGACTCCTGCTCAATTTCAATGAGAAAGTACTGAAAGATGGAATCAAGCGGATATCCAACGATCTATAAAAATCTCTGCGCTCTCTGCGTTCTCTGCGGTTAATCCTCTTCATGGTAGCGAAGACAAAAAAGAAAAAGATACTCATCACCGGAGGGACCGGGTTCCTCGGCTCCCACATCGTCCGTCGTTTTCTGGACGCCGGAGAGAAGAACCTCCGCGTGATGGCGTCGTCCGTACCCGAGTGGATGACCGATGAAGGCGTCGAACCCGCCGTCGGCTCCGTCACGAACCCGGACGACGTCGCCGATGCGCTGAAGGACGTCTCCGCG
Organism: Aridibacter famidurans; assembly: GCA_024103495.1. Lineage (GTDB taxonomy): Bacteria > Acidobacteriota > Blastocatellia > Pyrinomonadales > Pyrinomonadaceae > Aridibacter > Aridibacter famidurans. The sequence goes on along the minus strand of JAGFIQ010000177.1, from coordinate 7,402 downwards.
ATCTTCCATCTCGCCGGCAAGGTTTCGCGCGACAACTCGGACGCCGCCGCGATGAACCGAGTCCACGTGCAGGGGACGAGGATCCTCTGCGAGGCGGCCGCGAAGGCGAAGGTCAAGACGATGGTCCTGGCGTCGTCGAGCGGGACGATCGCGATCTCGGAAAAGGACGAGGTGCTCGACGAGACGTTCCCGCCTCCTCTGGAGCTGATCTCGCGCTTCGCGTACTATTCTTCCAAGTTCTACCAGGAGAAGACCGCGCTCGAGAACTTCGGCAATAAGAGCCAGAAGCTCGTCATTGTGAATCCCTCGCTGCTGCTCGGTCCCGGCGACGAAAGACTGAGTTCAACAAAGCCCGTCCTCGATTTCCTCGCGAGAAAGATCCCCTTCACACCTTCCGGAGGACTGAACTTCGTCGATGTCCGAGACACGGCGGACGCTTTCATCGCGGCGCTCGACAAGGGCAAGCATCAGGAGAAGTACCTGCTCGGATCGGAGAATATGACGTTCGAGGAGTTCTTCGGGCGGCTCGAGAGGCTGTCAGGCGTAAGCGCCCCTATGCTGCGCGTGCCGAAATCGATCTCGATACCGGCGGCTAACTTTGTCGATTCGTTCTTCCGGAGCCGGAAGAAGGCTTCCCCGATCGAGGCGAAGGAGGTCGAGCAGGCGGAACTGTTCTGGTACTTCGACTCGGACAAGGCGAAGGAAGAGCTCGGTTTCGACCCCCGCGATCCGCAGGAGACATTGAATGACACGATCAAGTATCTGCGGAAGGACTTCCTTGGCGAGGGGGTGTTCGGGACGTAGGCGGTGCTTGTAGGGGCGGGGCTTGTCCCCGCCCGGGGGTCAGTCCGATGTCAGTAGGGGCGGGCTTGTCCCCGCCCCGATATGAAGATCCAACCCCTTCCGTTTAGAGCTGCGCTTCGCGCTGCCCAGGCCGGGTGACAACCCGGCTTAATCCTTCGACCACATTATCTGTAGGATCCGATGAGCGATACCCCACATATTTCAGAGGTCATCCCTTTCCCGACGCTCGACGATATCGACTGGTCCGGCAAGGTTGTCCATTTCACGAAAGACCGGTATCAGGCCATTCCACAGTCCGTAAAGGCTTCTGAACTTTACGGAACCATCCGAAACCGGTATACGACCTTCGGATTGATCGACAACGTCGTCTTAAGTGCTTCACGACTTTCAGCTTTCTGGTTAGGCCAGTGGATGATTGGTTGTGTCTTTTGTGACGAGTTTCCCAGCTATTCGATTGTAGCGGACGAGGAAAGGGGAAGCATCAGAGAGATCAGGGTTGACTTACCCAAAACGTGGAACCTTAAAGATGCTCTCACGGAGTTCATCTGGAACCCTAAGAATGCTAAGAAGTTTCTTTCCGAGTTCAGCTTGAGGAACGATGCCATTATGAGTTTTCACGTGACAAACTCGACGGATGAGTGGTTCACGATAGAGCAATTCCATGAACGCGATGTTCTTGCATTTTCCGGAGGTATTCGAGGCATAGTTCGAGCAGCCGAATTTACGCTGGATTTCGGAGCAAACGAGGAAGAGCTCAATTACGACGTCTTGTACCACATTGCCGAACCGCCATTCATTGCAACTGAAGATTCCTGTGAACTGAGGATCGAGGGGAGCTGGATTTGGGAGGAAGATGGTCCTCCTAAGGAATCAGACTCCTGAGCACCAACGAGAAGTAGCGGGCCTTCGACCCGCTTGGGCAGCGCGAAGCGCTGCTCTAAACGGGGAATGTGGTCCCGCTTCGAAGAAACATCGTTTCCGAGCAATGTAGTGTCTTCCGCTCCGTAGGAGCGCGATGTCTGTAGCAAGCCGATCGCAAAACGAGATCCAGCCCCGGATGTACGATAAGCTTCAGCTAGTCGCGGGCCGCCGCCGGCCCGAACGGCTGGCGGGGTTCCGCGCTTGCGCGCGGCGCAAACTGAAGTTCGCGGTACGTCAATTCACGATTTACAATTCACGATTTACGAGTATGTAGCCAAGTACTTCGGCTTCTTCCTCCCCTTCGTCAGCTGCTCGAAGGCGTACGTGATCCGGAAAAGCTTTCCTTCCTGCCAGGCGCCGCCCATGAACGACACGCCGATCGGGAGCTCCTTGATGAACCCGAATGGCACGGTGATGTTCGGGTAGCCCGATACGGCCGCGAACTGGGAACTTCCAACGTACCCGCTTCCGCAGTCACCGTTGACAAGATCGACCATCCAGGTGGGCGCGTTCGAAGGTGCCACGATCGCGTCAAGGTTCTGGCCGCTCAACGCCGCGTCTAGCCCCTGGTCGCGGGACATCATCCGGCACTTCTTCAGCGCCTGTACGTATTCGTCGGAAGTCAGCGAGCCTTTGGCTTCTGCCTCGATAAAGATGTCCTGGCCGAAGTACGGCATCTCCTTGTCGGCGTTGTCCTCGTTGAACTTGATCAGATCGGCGAGCGTCTTGTACTTTCCGCCGCGGTCTCCAAGATACTTGTTCAGGTCCGCCTTGAATTCGTAAAGTAGCACCTGGTATTCGGCGTCGCCGAACTGGCGGATCGTCTCTAACTTCACGTCGAACAGCTCAGCACCGCCGGCCCTCAGCGCATCGAGCGCCTGATCGAGCACGCCGTCGACACGCTCGTTCCTTCCCCAGTAATCGCGAGCGATGCCGATCCTTGCGCCCTTCAGGCCGTCCTTTTCCAGAAAAGCAGTGTAATCCTTTTCGGCCTTTCTTCCTGTCGCCTGTGTCGCGGAGTCAGAAGGGTCCACGGCCGTCAGCGCGGATAGAAGGATCGCCGCGTCTTCGACAGTTCTGGTCATAGGCCCCGCGGTGTCCTGCGTGTGAGCGATCGGAATGATCCCGCCGCGCGACACAAGCCCGACCGTGGGTTTCACTCCGACGATCCCGCAGATCGAGGACGGGCAGACGATAGATCCGTCGGTTTCCGTTCCGATGCCTACGGTCGCAAGGCTTGCAGAGATCGCGGCTCCCGTTCCCGACGAAGAACCGCAGGGATTCCGGTCGAGAATGTAAGGATTTCGCGTCTGGCCTCCGCGGCCTGACCAGCCGCTTGAGGAATTGTTCGAACGGAAATTCGCCCATTCGCTAAGGTTCGTTTTCCCGAGGATCACTACTCCCGCTTTCCGGAGCTGTTCGGCGACTGAGGAATCCCGGGCCGGCACAGGAGCGTCGACCAACGCAAGGCTTCCGGCCGTGGTTTTCATCTTGTCGGCGGTGTCAATGTTGTCCTTGATCACGACCGGAATTCCGTGCAGAGGCCCGCGGGTCTTTCCAGCCTTCATTTCCTTGTCGAGCTCTTCCGCTATCGCAAGCGCGTCCGGATTGAGCTCGATCATCGAATTGATCTTCTTGTCGAGATCCGCGATGCGCTTCAGATAGGCCTGAGTGATCGACTTCGATGTCGCTTCTCCCGACGCCATCGCGTTTCGAAGATCGGCGACCGTCGCCTCCTCGATCTCGATCTTCAAAACGCCGCCGGATCCCTTGACCGTTCTGCTGTACATCATCAGACCGGCGCCGGCCGTCGCGGCCGTACCGAGAAATGTCCTTCTGTTTGTCTTGTTATTCATTTCTGTGAGTTCTGAAAAAAAGGGGCGTAACGCCCCTTGTTCATATTCCCGCGTTTTCCTCGAGTATCGAGACCCGGGCACCGAGTCTCGCCTGTTCAGCGACGACATCGTTCAATATCCGGTTGTTCTCCCGCATCTCTTTCAACATGCTGGCCTGTCCTTTTTTGAGATCAGCCTGGCCCTTCTCGAGATTCGAGAGCCGGACGTCCCGCTCTTCGAACATCGTATCGTGTCCTCTGACAATGACCTTCAATTCGGCCACGTCGGTCTTGAGTACGGCAACGTCAGTCTTGAGCACGGCAACATCTGACTCTACGTTCTGTATGCTTGTTACACAGGCGGTGAGGAGCCTGAACATCTCTTTGGTTTGGTTTTCGGTCATTCCTGTTTCTCCTGAGTGAGGTTTGTGGAAGAATTGTTCGAGAAATATAAACCAAAAAGCGGGCACCGCCAAGAAACGCGATGCCCGCCAATTGAACCGCCAATAAAACCGCATCATTGCTGAAGTTTTTGCTGAATTCCCTCGCCGCTGATCTTTCTGGAGCCGATCTTCGCGACCTTTTCCGCCTTCTCGAACGCCCTCATAAAGTTGCCACCGAGGACCTTCAGGACGTCTTCCTCCGAGTACCCGCGCCTGAGCATCTCGTAGGTGACAAGCACGTGGTCTTCCGCGCCGTTCATTCCCTCGGGGAGCCACGGAACCCCGTCGTAGTCCGATCCGATCCCTATCACGTCGATCCCAGCGACATCGCGCACGTGGTCGATGTGGTCGACGATCCTCGTGTAAGGCGGAAAATAGATCGGGTTCGCCGCATACAGTTCCCGAACCGCTGCGTTCTGTCGTTCGGGATCGTCTGAGAACTTTTCGTTTATCTCCGCCAATTCCTTCTCGAACTTCTTCGCCCGCGCAGCGTCCTCGTCGAGATTCCTCTGGTCGAGAAATCCGGGGTAGAAGTTGATCATTATCACGCCGCCGTTCTTCGCGAGCAGCCTCAGGATGTCGTCCGGCACGTTCCTTGGATGATCCGAGAACTTTCGGGAAGAAGAATGCGAGTAGATCACGGGAGCGGTAGATACCTCGAATACATCGCGCATCGTGTCGTCCGAAACGTGCGAGATGTCGACGAGCATCCCGAGGCGGTTCATCTCGCGGATCACGTCCTTTCCAAAATCGCTGAGGCCGCCGTGAGGTTTCTTGTCGCAGCAGGCGTCAGCCCAGTTGTTGGTGTTGTTGTGCGTAAGCGTAATGTAACGGACTCCGAGCCGGTAGAAATTCCTAAGCGCATACAGCGAATCCTCTATAGCGTGGCCGCCCTCGATCCCCATTAAGGCCGCGACCTTGCCTTCTTTCTTTGCCTTCCTGATGTCGGCGGTCGAGGTCGCCATCATCATCTTTCCTGGGTACTTTTCGGCTTCGCGGTAAACGGTGTCGATCAGGTTCATCGCACGTTCCATCGACCCGCCGGTCGTCGCGTATTCGGCGGAAACGTAGATCGAGAAGAACACTCCGGTGATGTTTCCGGCTTTGAGCCTCGCGAAATCGGTGTGAAAAGGCGTGCCCTCGATGTGGTACTTGCCGACTGAATTCGACGTGAGGTCGAATCCCTCGTCGTACATTGGCGTCGTGACGTCGTTGTGACCGTCGACGATGAGGGCTTTCTTGTGGAGTTTGAGCGCCTTCTGCCAGATCGCCGGATCTGCTCCCGCAGGCATCGTTTGGCCTATGACCGTAGTCGTCGCGAGCAAGAGTAGAGACACGTATAGAAAAGTCTTTTTCATTTTAGTTTTTTTTTGGGGGGGCTATCGGAATTTGAGTTTCAGTTTAGCACCCTAACGCGCGAAGACCGAAGACCGGAGACCGTAGACGGGAGACAGGAGACGAGCGACGGGCGATCCATTGACCAGTGCCCAATGGCCACTGACCAATGACTGTTGAACATCTACCGATGAAGAGTCGCGATGCGACGACCTGCATTTAGCCGTGGGCAAGCGCGTCAGCGCGCAGCCCACGGAATGAGTCGAATTGACCGCGCATCGCGAAGCGATTGCGTGATCCGGACCGGTACCGACTTGATGCTTCCCGGAACATTGAACAGTCTGCGCAAGCTCTCCCTGACCTTCGGCCATCGGACTCTATCCAAGACGTCTGAACGAGTTCGCGCTTCGCGCTCAATGCAGCGCACAGCGCTGCTCCAAACGGGGCGGCACGTTGTAACTGAAAAGGGCGGGGACAAGTTCGCCCAAATCATTCGCCGCTCTCTGCCCCCTCGCTTACACTCGGGGTTCCGCCCAGGGGATCGGCACGCTCTCTGACGGTCGCGTTTCTGCCAACGTTCAGATCTTTGAACCCGGAACCTGGAACTTGGAACCGATCACAGGCACGCTCCCTGACGGTCGCGTTTCTGCAAACGTTCAGATCTTTGAACCCGGAACCCGGAACTATTTAGTAGCCACCGGTTCCTTCGCTTCCTTCACGTACTTGTCCATCCAGTTGAACATCTCCCAGAGGGTATGCTCTATCGATTCACGCGCCGCGTAGCCGTGCGATTCGAGAGGAAGCATCACCAGCCTCGCCGTCCCGCCGTTGCCCTGGATCGCCGCGAACATTCTCTCGGACTGCATAGGGAACGTGCCCGAATTGTTGTCCGCCTCGCCGTGGATCATAAGCATAGGCTCGTTGATCTTGTTCGCCGCCATGAACGGCGAAAGCTTGAAGTAGACCTCGGGAGCCTCCCAGAACGAACGCCGCTCCGACTGGAACCCGAACGGTGTTAGCGTGCGGTTGTACGCGCCGCTTCTCGCGATCCCGGCCTTAAAGAGGTTTGACTGCGCAAGAAGATGCGCGGTCATGAACGCACCGTAGCTGTGCCCGCCGACCCCGACGCGGTTCGGATCGACAACGCCCATCTCTGCACCCTTGTCGATCGCCGCCTTCGCCGACGATACCAGCTGTTCGATGAACGTGTCGTTGACCGTCAGGGGATCGCCCACGATCGGCATCGTGGCGTCATCAAGCACTGCGTAACCCTTCAACACGAAGAACAGGTGCGAGTAGCCTCCGATCGAAGTGAACCGGTTGGTCGAACCCGTCACCTGACCGGCGGTCGCGGCGTTAGTGTACTCGAGCGGATATGCCCAGACGATGGTCGGAAGCTTTGTGCCTTCCTTGTAATCGGGCGGAAGATAAAGCGTGAACGACAGATCGACGCCGTCGGGCCGCTTGTATTTCACAAGCTGCTTCTTGATCCCTCTAAGCTGCGGCGTCGGGTCCTTGAAGTCAGTTATCTGCTTCGAATCCAGCGCGATGCACGTCTCGCCGGGCGGGCACCGGAAGTTGAAGATCAGGTTCGGCGGCTCGGTTTCGGTCTCTCTTCGCGTGAAGAAACTGAGCGCCTTGTCGTCCGAGAAATCGATGAACGTCTCGTATTCGTCCGCTTCCGAACGGAAGATCTCGGTCTTCTCGAGCGTCTCAAGGTCCATCTTGTTAAGGAACGGCCTGTCGCCTTGGGGCGTGGCCCCCGAACCCCGCAGGAACACGCTTCCGTCCTTCACCAGCACCACGCCCTGGCCGTTCGGCAGGTCCTTCGTAACCGGCGAGCCTATGTCGTTATAACGGTCGCGAATGTTCAGGTCCGAGATCAGCTTTGGCGTGCCCGGGTTCCTGTAATCGACGCTGAAGATCCGCCTGTGCTGGCGGTCGCGGTCGTAATCGTAATACCACATCATCCCCGGGACCTCGCCGAAGATGCTTCCGGAATACCTCTGCTCGACCTTGAGAAGTTCGGAAGGGCTTCCGCTGAACGGAGCAGCTATCGTCACCA
>JAGFIQ010000163.1 GCA_024103495.1 Aridibacter famidurans | reverse complement strand
TCCTCTCGACGAGGAACTCACGCTCGACGGCGAGTCCCTTTGCGTACTCGTCGACCCTGTCCATCGGGTTGATCTGCTCGCCCGGCTAGTGGGTAAGCGTCACGTTGTAAGTGGATCGCGAATCGACAAGGAGGTTTCCGTTCGGGCCGAAGATCGCTCCGCGGGGAGCAGGGACCGGGAGCATCCTGATCCGCAGCTTGTCGGCGCGTATGCGGTAATCCTCGCCGCGGTTGATCTGAAGATGGTAAAGGCGTATCCCGAGCAGCGTGAGCAGCACGAAAGCCAGGACCTGTATGGTCCCGAGCCTTATCGGAAGGTTCTGCGCAAAATCCTGTACCTTCATCTTTCGATCACTTTCTTCCCAGCCTGATCGGGTTCCTTCTTCGGGAGTGCCTTTTCGGACCAAAGAACTCGGAGCGCCTTCGACCGGAAAGCTTCTCTGCACTGATGTTGTCCAGAAGCAGATAGCAGATGGTTCCCGCTATGGTCGTCGCCAGAAGCGAGTAAGAGATCGTGACGAACATCTGCCCCGCGATCTCCTGACCAAGCAGGTTGTGCATCCCGTAATATATCAGATCGTCCAGTACGCAAGCGCCCGCTATGACGGGGATCCGAAGCAGCAAGTTGTCCAGGTAGACGCGCCTCGCGATCTCCGAAACTATGTATGCTATCAACGTTTTAGAGAAACCGTTCGCTCCCAGCAGGCCGCCGCTGAGCGCGTCCGTGGAGACGCCTGCGATGGTCCCGAAGATGATCGCCCGGATCGAGTTCCTTTGGAGCGCCGCATAGACCACGACGATCAGCGGGAAGTCGATATACGCCAAAGGCTCAGCGACGTTCCTAAGCGTCCACTGCAAAATAATGGCGATGATCAATGCGATCGTTAGCTTCACTTCTTACCTTTTACCGATGAACCGATCGTTGTCTCTACTTCTGGTCGTCCGCGACTGCGTTGGGCAGCGCCTTCTCGAAATCAGGCTGCTCGGGAGCCGTGTAGATCAGCACCGCGACCTCCTGAAGCCCGGAAATGCTCGCGCCCGGCCTTATCTTTATCTGATGGGGGACGGTCGCCGAACCCGATCTGACCTCGATCACCTCTCCCAGCTTGAGACCCGGAGGGTAGATCCCGTCCTGGCCCGTCGTGTAGATAACGTCTCCCTGTTTTACCTCGACATAGCCGGGAACGTACTTCATTTCGAGGACTTCGGATTCCCCGGTGCCTCTCACGACGCCGAGCGCGCTGGAATCCCCAAGTTCGCCGATCACGGCCCCAAGCCCGGACTTGTCGCGCGTGATGAGGTCGATCTGCGAGGTAAGCGGACTCACTGCGGTGACCCTTCCGACGAGCCCGCCGTTGACGATGACCGGCATATTGAGTTTCACGCCGTCGATACTTCCGCGATTGATGATCGCCGTATCAAACCATACCGATGCATCACGGCCTATGATCTGCGCCGGAAGAACGTCGTAATCGGTCGATTCCTTTAGGTCGAGAAGGTCCCGAAGGCGCCGGTTCTCGGTCTCAAGTTCCCTGGACTGCTGTGCCCGGACCTCGAGTTCCTGGATCCTCTGCTTGAGCTTGTCGTTCTCCGACTGCGCGGTCCTCATTCCCGCAAGGGAATTGTAGAATCCGGAAACGGCCGAAGACGCGTAGGTGACCGGAGACTGGACGAATCTCGCCAGCGCCTGGGTCCAAACGCGGAGCACGCGGTCCTGGTTAGCCGCCCTCGCGTCGTATGCCATCATCACGAAATTCGCGAACAACAGCACGATCATCAGCCAGGGCGTCAGCCTCCAGACATCCTTTTGACTTCTCTCTGCGGGCATTTACCAGTGCGGGAAAATTGGAGAATCAAAATACGAGGCCGGAACCGAAGTCCTCTTCGGCTCCGGCCGTAAACAGCGGTATCTCGGACAGTGGATCAACTGCCGGTCATAAGGGAATTGTCCCATTTGACCCGTTTCAACAGTTCGAAATCGGAAAGCATCTTCCCGGTCCCGAGGACAACCGACGAGAGCGGATCGTCGGCGACAACGACGGGGAGACCTGTTTCGATCATCAGGCGCTTGTCGAGATTCTTAAGGAGCGCGCCTCCGCCGGTCAGCACAATTCCCTCTCGACGATGTCGGCCGAAAGCTCGGGAGGCGTGCGTTCGAGAGCGACCCTGACGGCGTTCACGATTGTCGAGACCGAGTCAGAAAGCGCCTCGCGGACCTCTTCGTCGGTCATATTGATCGTCTTGGGGATCCCTTCGATCAGGTTCCTGCCGCGGACCTCCATAGAAAGCGATTCGTCGAGTGGGAACGCTGAGCCGAGCGAGATCTTGATCGCCTCGGCGGTTCGCTCGCCAATCAGGAGGTTGTATTTTCGCTTGATGAACTGCGTGATCGACTCGTCCATCTCGTTACCCGCAACGCGTACGGCGCGCGAATAAACGATGCCGGAAAGCGAGATGACCGCGATGTCGGTGGTTCCACCCCCGATGTCGACGACCATGTTGCCGTGCGGTTCGGTGATCGGAAGTCCGGCTCCGATCGCGGCGGCCATCGCCTCTTCGACCAGGTAAACCTCGGATGCCTTAGCCCTGTAAGCGGAGTCCTCGACGGCGCGGCGCTCGACCTGCGTGATCTCCGAAGGGATCCCGATGACCACCCTCGGGCGGACCCACGACTTGCCGTTATGCGCCTTTCGGATAAAGTGCTGAAGCATCTTCTCCGTCACTTCGAAGTTGGCGATGACGCCGTCCTTCATCGGGCGGATCGCGACGATGTTGCCCGGCGTCCTGCCGAGCATCTCCTTCGCGTCGCGGCCGACCGCTTCGACCTGGTTCGTGATCTTGTTGATCGCGACGATCGAAGGCTCGCTGACGACTATGCCGCGGCCTTTCGCGTAGACAAGAGTGTTCGCCGTTCCGAGGTCGATCGCGAGATCGCTGGAAAATAAACTAAATAAAGACTTTAATGCCATTTCTCTCAAGCGGCCCGATGGGGCCCGATCTTCATTTCAATAGTTGAGTTATATGGATCGCAGAATCTGGAGGCTCTCTCTGAAATTGTAAGGGAACTGCGGACTTGCGGATCGCTATATTAACCTACAAGCATACACCGAACGCCAGCGATTTATCCAATCAAAACCCGCCAGCGCGGTTATTTTTTCGGCGCGGCGGCCAGAGGCGCCCCGGTCCGCCGCCGATTCCCGGCCTTTCTTGCCTGTGCTATCCTAAAATCATAGAGAACAAAGGATTTTGCCAGCCAAGGTCGGATGGAGGTTGCTATGAAACCACGAAAACTGATGGGCGTCTGGCTCGACACTTCGAAGGCCGTTCTGGTGACGCTCGAAGGAAACAGCTCTGACGTCAAAACGCTTGAATCAGGGATCGAGACCCAGGAGCGGATCGAAGGCGAAACGAACCAGTCGGGACGCTTCGGGAACCAGTTCGTCGAGGACGAGCGCGCGAAAGAGAAGAGGATCGAGGAGATGGAAAGCAAGTTCCTCGGCCGGGTTCTGAAATCGGTCTCGTCTGCGGATCAGCTTCTGGTTCTCGGTCCGGCGCATATGAAAACGCGGTTCGAGAAACTGTTCGAACAGGAGAACGGTCCTAAGCCGAACCTGCGGGCGGTCGAGCCTGCCGACTCGATGACCGACAACCAGATCGCCGCGCGCGTTCGCGAATTCTACGGGAAGGACACGGGCATCCCTGCGCAGTTCTGACGAAGATGGACAGGATCCGTGCGAATTTTGACAAACAAGTGTTCATGCGAACGCTCGGGGCGGAACTCATCTCGTGGGATAAGGGTTTCGCCCGCATCGCCTGCGACATAGCCGAACCTCATTTGCAGCAGCACGGCTACGCACACGCGGGCGTCTTGGCGAGCATCGCCGATTCAGCCTGCGGCTACGCGGCTCTTTCGACAATGCCCGACGTGGCCGAGGTAATGTCGGTCGAGTTCAAGATCACATTGATGAGGCCTTGCACGGCAAAGAGGATAGTCGCCGACGGGCGTGTGTTAAAGACCGGAAGGACCCTGGTCTTTACGGAAGGAGCGGTCACCGACTCGGGTGGTTCCGAGACCTATGCGACGATGACCGCTACGATGTTCTGCCTGATGCCCGGCAAGTGACCGTACCTAGCTTTCCTCTTTAGCGACGAGCCGATCGCTTCCCTGGTCCGAGTTCCCGCCTTCCTGCGCATGCGCCGCATACTCTTCCGATGACTTCTTGTCCGGGGCTGCCGAATCCGGCTCGAGAGCCGCGTCGAGCACGTCTGAAATGTCGTTCGCGAGGACTATCTCCAGATCATTGCGCACGTCTTCCGGAATCTCGTCCACATCAGCCTCGTTTTTTGCAGGCATGATGATCCGCCTGATCCCGGCCCTGTGCGCGGCGAGGATCTTCTCCTTCACGCCCCCGACCGGAAAAACAAGCCCCGACAAAGTGATCTCGCCGGTCATCGCCGTATTCGAACGCACTTTCCTGCCCGTATATAGCGAGGCAAGCGCGGAGGTCATCGTCACGCCCGCCGAAGGGCCGTCCTTGGGGATCGCGCCCGCCGGAACGTGCAGATGAACCCCGTTCTCCTTTATGTCTTCGACCTTGATCCCGAGCTCGTCCGCGTGCGCCCAGAGGTAGCTGCGCGCGGCCATCGCCGATTCCTTCATCACGTCGCCAAGCTGGCCGGTAAGCGTAAGTCCTGAAGACCCGGGAAGTTTCGTCGCTTCGATGAACAGCACCTGGCCGCCCATCTCGGTCCACGCCATTCCGGTTGCGACCCCGGGAGCGAGGTCCGTTCGGGCCTGTTCGGGATAGAACCGCGGACCGCCGAGGTACTCCCTGAGCTCGTCGGGCCCGATCACGAACTTGCCTTCCTCGCCGATCGCCACCTTGAAGGCGACCTTGCGCGCGATGTTCCCGACGGTCCTTTCGAGCTGCCGCACGCCCGCTTCGCGCGTGTAACGAGAGGTGATCACGTTGACTGCCTCGTCGGTGATCTGAAGCTTGTCCGCGCTAAGCCCCTTCTCCTCGACCTGGCGAGGGATCAGGTACTGTTTCGCTATGTTCAGCTTTTCCTGGTCGGAATAACCGGCGAGTCCTATGATCTCCATACGATCGCGGAGGGGCATCGCGATCGGCGCAAGCTGGTTGGCGGTCGCGATAAAGAACACCTTAGAGAGATCGAACGGAAGATCCAGGTAATGGTCCCGGAAAGTGTTGTTCTGCTGGGGATCGAGGATCTCGAGAAGCGCCGACGCAGGATCGCCCCGGTAATCGTTCCCGAGCTTGTCGATCTCGTCGAGCATCATCACAGGATTGTTGACCCCGACACGCCTCAGCGCCTGTATGATCCGCCCCGGCATCGCACCGATGTAAGTTCTGCGGTGTCCCCGTAGCTCCGCCTCGTCGCGCATACCGCCTAGCGAGAACCTCTCGAACTCGCGTCCCAGAGCGCGTGCGATCGAACGCCCCAGCGAAGTCTTTCCGACGCCCGGAGGGCCCACGAACAGAAGGATCGGGCTTTTCGAATCGGGCCGGAGCTTAACGACGGCGAGGAATTCGAGGATCCTTTCTTTAACGTCTTCAAGCCCGTAATGGTCTTCGTCGAGGATCTTCCGGGCTTCTTCAAGGTCGAGCTTCTCGGGGCTCGATTTTTTCCAGGGAAGCTCGAGAACGTACTCCAAGTACGTGCGGATCACGTGAAAATCGGGTGCCGACTGCGGCAGCTGCTCCATCCTGCGAAGCTCGCGTTCCGCCTCCTTCCTCACATATTCTGGAAGGTCCGCCTGGTCGAGGCGTTCGCGGAGCTGCTCCGCTTCCGCCCTTTCGCCCGTGTCGTCCTCGCCCAGTTCCTTCTGGATCGCCTTCATCTGCTGGCGCAGAACGTAATCGCGCTGAGCCTTGTCCATCTCGCTCTGCGCTTCGGTGGCGATCTTCGTGCGGATCTGCATTATCTCGATCTCTTTCGCAAGCGATGCGTGAGCGAGAGCGAGCAGATCGTCGACTGTGGAGGCCTCGAGCATGTTCTGCTCGTTCTCTTCGCCCAGGTCCAGGACCGAACCCAGGAAATACGAAAGCTGGACCGGGTCCTCCTGCGACATCACCGACATGCGGATCTCCGGCGGGACCTGCGGAAGCATCGCAAGCGCCTCCTGGATAAGGCCGCGCACGTTTCGCTTCAGGGCCTCTACTTCGTCCTGATTTTCGACCGTGAGCTCGGGAAGGATCTCCACCTTCGCCTTCAGGAAAGGCTCGGACTGCGTGAACTCGATTACCTTGAAACGGTCGACGCCCTGAACGACGAGCTGCATCACGTCCTCCGCGCGCATCATCCGCTTGATCGTCACGAGCGTCCCAACTGAATGCAGGTCTTCAGGTTTCGCGTCGTTGCCCTCAACATCCTCTGTCTTGACGGTAATGCAGCCGATAAGCTTCTCTTCTGACGAAAGTGCGAATTCGACCGCGCTTACCGACCTGCGGCGCCCGACCGCGAGCGGAACAACCGTCTGCGGGAACAGCGTCGTGTTCTGCAGAGGCAGTATCGTAAGCTCGAACGGTTCGCCCGGAACGGACACGTCCGGTTCAGTTTCAGCTGCAGGTTTCTTTTCTTCAGTGTTTTCGGCCATTTGATCTCGGAGAAAATAAAAACACGGTCATCTGTCCGTGTCGCCGGTCGCGTAAGGGAGAGTCGAAACGCTCTCAGCCGGTTTTCAGGAATATCATCAGAAGCCCGTCCTCGAAGTTGTGCTCGAGTTTCGCCTCTTCGATCGAGCCGGGAAACTCCAGAGCCTTTTCGAACCGGCTGTAGGTGATCTCGAGCTGCTGGACCGAGCCGCCCGCGGCGCACGTCTTGTCCTTGCGGCAGCCGGCAATGTAAAGCTGATTTCCCTGAATGTCGATCTCGATGTCTTCGGCCGAAACGCCTGCGAGTTCGACCTTTACCAGCCATCCGTCCGGCGTCTTGTAAATATCCGCCGCCGGATACCAGAGCCTTCCGGAGGGTTTTGCCTCTCCGGAATTCTCGAGAAAATGAAAATAGCGATTCAACGATTTAGCCATATGAGTTCCCGCGGCCGGTTCCTGCTAGTTCTTGTTCCAGAACGCGGCTCCGCTTGAGATCTCCTCGAGCGTTTCGGCCACTTCCTTTTCGTCTTCCATCTCGAGCGCGATGTCGGCCATCGAGACGATCCCCTGAAGCACGCCGTTCTCATCCACGATCGGTATGCGTCTGACCTGCTTCTCGCCCATCGTCCGAAGGGCTTCGAACACGAAATCATCGGGTCCGGCAGTGAAGAGTTCCTCGGTCATTATCTCGCCGACGGTCGTCGAATTGACGTCGAGACCGTCCGCGACCGCACGGACGACGATGTCCCTGTCGGTGAGGAGACCGACCAGGCGGCCTTCGCCGTCCACGATCGGGAGAATGCCGATGTCGCCGTCCCGGAGGATCGCAGCGGCATCTTTGAGCGTGCTTTCGCGCGTCGCCGTTGTGACGTTGGCGGCCATAATACGGCGGCATTTGAGCCTGTTTTTCGCGGTTGTACCGATCTCAGTCATTCTCTGCGCCCGTTTTGTTATGGGTTTTATTCTCTTTGAGATACGCCAATAAAGCAAGCCATTTTCCTTTTGGCCTGCCTGCGGCCGATGCTTCGGCGTTTGAATTGGCCGTTTTGCCAACTTAGACTTGAATGAAGTCCTGATCAAGAGCAGATATGGGTAAAGCAATGCGAGCTACGCGTCGTCCGGCGCGCGAGGGAAGAAGGGTCAAGGTCGGCCAGGTAGGCGCCGTCCCGCCGGGCCGTGGAGCGACGGTCCAGCTGAAGAGCGGAGCCGAGGTGGCGCTCTTCAATGTCGACGGAGAGTATTACGCGGTCGAGAACTTTTGCCCGCACAAGGGGTTTCCCCTGGCCGATTCAAGGCTGTACGGGAACATCGTCGAATGCGACCTCCACGGCTGGCGGTTCGACGTCCGAAGCGGCGAATGTTTCACGAAGAAGAGCTGCCCGATCGAAACGTTCACTGTGGTCGTCGAAGACGGGTGGATCTACCTTGAGATTTGAGTACTGAGAGATGAGGACTGAGTGATGGGTAATGAGTGATGAGGAATGTGTCATAAGGTCAATTCAGTTCTTAACTATGACTGTTCAGAAGACTCGGCTTTGTATCGAATCAGAACAAGTCCCGGAGGGACGAGTATATGTTAGCCCCGGGCAAGCCGCAGGCCCAGCCCGGGGGAGGCGATCGCAAATGTCTCCAGCCGCGTTAGCGGTGGTATTAACTAAGCCGGAGCGCAAGCGACGGGCATTATGGAACGCACGCGTCCCGCGTTCACCGAGCGCCCCGCGCTCGTACTCAGAAAGGAAGAATTGAACCGCGGAGATCACGTATCGAAACCGTTTTCCAAGAGTAGAACATTGAACTCACTAACATTCACATTCTCAGAATCGGTTGATACTAATGACCATCAGGTAAGACCGGTGATTGATGGTGATGATCTACTACAGACTCTTGAGTCTGAATTCATCGGTCTCGACCCACCGGAATTTTTCTCTCAAGACGAACTCAAGACGGGTGGAAACATCATTCTGGGCAGATGTACCTGCGGCGAATTGGGGTGCGACTCCTTTTCGGCGACGGTCCGGCTTGGTAGCGAAGCAGTTACCTGGATTCTGAGGACGGACAAAAGGCTCAAGTTTAGGTTTGCTGAGTACTTTCAGGCTGTGCAAGACGCAGAAAGTAACTTTTCTTGGGAAACAGTTGAAAGAACTGCGGAACGCTTTGTTTCTGAGATAGATTTCTCTAGATTGCGCGAACATGGATTCAATTTTCAATGGGCTTCAGCGCGAATTGCGGAGAATACGATCTCAATCGCTACCATGGCCGGTGACGGACAACACTTATTCAACGTTTCTTGGGATGGTTCCCAGCCCTCTGAAGCGAGGGACAGTGTTGAAGCTTGGGCCAAGAACTTTGAACCCTTGTAGCCCGGATTGTCTCGCAAGCCGCTCTTCATTGCGTAGCGAAGCCGTATCTTAGCCGCAGGCTCCAGCCCGCGGTGGTTGTCGAATAGCTAACTCCAGTCGCGTAGCGACGTATGATGGCGATGGCGGGCTCAGCGCACTCCCCAATTTCATAGTCAGAAGGCATGACCTTTCTTGCAGACAATCTCGAAGCGCTGCTCGAGGAGTTGCCCCTTGAGGAGATCTACGAAAGAAGTGAACTAGTGCTTTCAGTAGCCGATGGTCTGAAATTCGTCGAACTTTGCGAAGAACGGGATTGGGCGATCCTTGGACTCGAAGGCGGAATTACCAGAGACGGTGGATTCGCTCCAAACCTCGACCTCATATATGACTTCTCCCTCTCGAAGTATCCCGAGTGGTCCAAGTTTCGACAAGAGCGCAATACGAAAGCAGCTTTAATCCTCAATCGCCATCGCTTTGAACCAAGCCTGCTCTTCTACATAACCTTCGTGAACGGTGAAGATCTCGAGGCCCTTTCTGAGAAGGTGTGATTACAGAGGAATTCGGACTAGCTCGCCTGCTATCATCGCGTAGCGATGCCCTATCTTAGCCGCGGGCTTCAGCCCGCGGGTGGCGTCGAGAGACTCTCTATAGTCGCGTAGCGACGTCGGATCATGACGCCGCTACGCGGCTGGGGCGAATCATCCGCCGCATACCGTGGCCTGAAGGCCACGGCTAAGTTAATCCTGTCGCTGACGCGACGCCGGTCTCAGTGCTCGCAGATCCAAAAATATGAAAAGGGCAGCCAATGCCGCCCTCCAATTCTCAATTTTCAATTCTCAACTAGAACGTCAAAAGTTCAAGTTCCTCCACGTCTTCTTCCGCTTTCGCTCCGTCGTCACCGATCGCCTCGACCGGGCAGGCCATCAGGGCCTCTTCGCACAGCTCCTTCTCTTCAGCGGTCTCCGGCTGTTTCCAGACGTACGAATAGCCGTTCTCGTCGTCGCGCGTGAAATTCGCAGGGGAAGTGTCGCGGCACACGTCGCAGTCTATGCACTGGTCGTCGACGTAGTATTTGCCCGGGACGTTCTCCGGAAGTTTGTCCGCTTTGTCGGCCATCTCTTAACAATAGGTAACTAAGGAGGAAATTGGAAGGACCTGGGAGAGTGGCTGTTTAACAGCCTTTAACAATACTACACCGCGCTCGCCCGATCCTCCAAACTCTTTTTCTACCCTTCCGTCATCGAGATCATACGTTCAAGCGCCACATTCGCCCATTCCGAAGTCTCCGGCTCGACCGATATCTCGTTCACAACAACGCCTTCCGCAAGGTTTTCCATCGCCCACGCAAGGCTCTGCGGCGAAATACGATACATAGTCGCGCACATGCAGAGGTCGGGAGCCAGAAGATGGACTTCCTTGTCGGGAAACCGCTTCGCGAGCCGGTTCACGAGATTCACTTCCGTCCCGATCGCCCATTTCGTACCCGGCGCTGCCTCTTCGACGGTCTTGATGATATAAGACGTCGAGCCGTTAAAGTCGCTCTTCTGAACGACCTCGTAGATGCACTCCGGATGCACGAGCACGTTCACGCCGGGCACGTCCTCTCGGATCTTGTCCACGTGCCAGTCCTTGAACCTTCCGTGGACCGAGCAGTGACCGCGCCAAAGGATCAGCTTCGCGTCGAGCAGTTCCTCTTCCGTGTTTCCGCCGAGTTCCTTGTGCGGGTCCCACACGACCATCTTGTCGAGCGGAATCCCGAACTTCACCCCGGTGTTGCGGCCGAGATGCTGGTCCGGGAAGAAGAACATCTTGTCGAACTTCTTCAGATAAATGTCGAACAGCTTGGTCGCGTTCGACGAAGTGCAGACGACGCCCTCGTGCCTTCCGCAGAAAGCCTTGATCGCCGCCGAGGAGTTCATGTAGGTGATCGGCGCTACCGACGATCCGGCTCCGACAACGCCTATCTCGGTTAGCACTTCCCACGCCTCTTCGACCTGGTCGATATGCGCCATGTCGGCCATTGAGCATCCCGCGCCCATGTCGGGAAGGATCACACGCTGATCTTCCCTTCCGAGTATGTCGGCGGATTCGGCCATGAAGTGCACGCCGCAGAAGACTATGAACTGGGCGTCGGTTTTGGAAGCGAGAACTGAAAGCTGGTATGAATCACCGTTGAGGTCGGCGTGGCGGATGACGTCGTCCCGCTGGTAATGATGGCCCAGGATGACGACCTTCGGGCCGAGTTCCTCGCGCGCGGCCTCTATGCGCTCCGCGATCTCCTCGTCGGACATCGCGAGATAGGTTTCTAGGGGACGGGTAGCTGTAAGTACTTCACTCATTACGCCTCTATTCTACAGGACTGAGATAAAAGGACTGAGGACTGAAGGTGCGTCGCGTCAGCGACAGCATTAACTGTAGTAGTCAACACTTCATCTGACAGCCAGTCTAGTTTGCCTCGGTCTTGGTCGTACGATCTTCGGTGTTGTACGACCACCATTTCTGATTATCGAGCTCCTTTTCGTGAGCAAGATGCTTTGACG
>JAGFIQ010000142.1:25000-44890 GCA_024103495.1 Aridibacter famidurans | reverse complement strand
TACGGCACCAACGTCGTCGCCGGCGTGACGCCCGGAAAGGGCGGCACGACGCACGAAGGGATCCCCGTTTTCAATACGGTAGAAGAGGCCGTGAGAGAGACGGGCGCGAATGCTTCGGTGATCTATGTACCGCCGCCGTTCGCGGGCGACGCGATCATGGAAGCAGCCGACGCTGAACTGCCTCTGGTGGTCGCGATCACGGAAGGCATTCCCGTCGCCGACATGGTCGTAGCCAGGGACTTTCTCGCCGACCGGAACAAGACGAGGCTCGTCGGCCCGAACTGCCCGGGAGTTATCTCGCCCGGAAAGTGCAAGATCGGGATAATGCCGGGGCATATCCACAAAGAGGGAAGGATCGGCGTGGTTTCGCGGTCCGGGACCCTCACTTATGAGGCGGTCGGTCAGCTGACCGCGCTCGGACTCGGACAGTCCTCAGCGCTCGGGATCGGCGGCGATCCGATCATCGGGACGACCCACACGGACGCGCTTCGTCTGTTCGAAGCCGATGATGAGACGGACGCGATCGTGATGATCGGCGAGATCGGCGGAACGGCCGAAGAGGACGCCGCCGCGTACGCGAAAGACAATGTATCGAAGCCGATCGTGGCTTTCATCGCGGGCCAGACGGCGCCTCCCGGAAGGCGCATGGGACACGCCGGCGCGATCATTTCAGGCGGAAAGGGAACGGCGGCGGAAAAAATGAAGGCTCTCCGCGAGGCGGGGATCCGCGTTGTCGAATCGCCGGCTGACATCGGGAAGGCGGTTCAGGAATCGCTTGCAAGCGGGACAGCGGCGTGAGCGTTGAGCAGTGAGCGGTGAGCCGTTTAGAGCAGCGCTTGCGCTGCCGAGGTAACGCGAACTTCAGTTTGCGCCGCCGAGGTAACGCGAACTTCAGTTTGCGCCGCGCGAAAGCGCGGAGATCCGTCGGCAGTTCGGGCCGCGGACGGCCCGCGACAAGCTGAAGCTTATCGTACATCCGTTGAACAGGAATCGATGGATGGGCTGTCATAAGCCAGATGAATCGCGCTTCGGGGATCTTTTGAGGTAATGAGAAGTTCTATCCGGCAATCGATAATCGTCCTCACGCTATCATTTTGCATGCTTTCTAGTACGGTTTCTGCGCAAATCGATTGCGGCTGGGGTTTGAATGTAAGAGTCGTAGGGCCTGATGGAAAAGTACTCGACTCGGCAAAGCTCGAGCTTCTGGGAGATAGGGTTCCGCAACGGCACCTGATCAATGGCTTTGTTTCCTGGGGCAATCCTATGGGGACGGGTCCGGGAGGCAGTTACAGACTTGAAGTGTGGGCAGAAGGCCACAAGCCGTTTGAAACGATGCTCATGTTTCCGTCGTGCGACATGCACTATTATGAGGTCCGGCTTCAGTCAGAAAAGAACTTGAAGGACTCATCGATCGAGATGCTCTCGTGGTTGACGTTGCGCGCCGCACCGGACGATCCCGAATTGAGACCTATAAGCAGAATTGAACTAGTAGATGAAGAGGGATCGAGCAAGTCCTTCGTACTTGAGAGGAATTACCTGAACGAGGTGATCCCCGCGGGCGCTTACGAGCTAAAGGGGTACACTGGCGAGGGGGATTTGGTATTCACCATTCCGAGATTTGAAATTACAGCAGGTTCAGTTCATGTCGATTTCCGGTTTCCTTACGGCGTGACAATCAGAGGTGCGAAGCCAGTTGTGACCTGTAATCGCCTTGAAAGTAGGGATCGGCCCATGAACTGTGTGGTTATACCTTAGGAGCGTCGATGATCCTTGAGACTTGATCCATGCGATCCTTTTCCCACTCGTTCACCGTCAAGGCCTCCGATCTCGACGTCCAGGGTCACGTGAACAACGTGACCTATCTTCAGTGGGTGCAGGATGTCGCTGTCGCGCACTGGCTTTCGGTCTCGAGCGAGGAGATCAGGGATAAGTTTACCTGGGTTGTGACCCGGCACGAGATCGATTACAAGAGAGAAGCGTTCGAAGGAGACGAGATCGACGCCCGGACCTGGGTCGGGAAGAGGACGAAGGTCACCTGGGACAGGCATACCCAGATCAGGCGGGGCGAGGATCTGATCGTTGAGGCAAAGACGGTCTGGTGCCTTCTGGACCGTGAGCGAATGCGGCCCGCCAGGATCTCAGGGGAGATCGAATCGCTCTTGTCGTAAGGACGATACAGTTTTCACCGGGAGTCCCCGGAAAATGTAGAGACGAAAAAGGGAGAATGCCGGCGACTGCCGGCCGACTTTATATAATGAGCAACTTAACATTCGGAATTATCAAACCGGACGCCGTGAAGAAGGGCGTCCACGGAACGATCATCCAGCGGATACTCGACAACGGATTCAAGGTCCGCGGGATGAAACTCATCCACCAGACCCGCAAGCAGGCCGAGGGCTTTTACGAGGTTCACAAAGAAAGGCCTTTCTTTGGCGAGCTTACGGAATTCATGTCCAGCGGACCGTGCGTCGTGTTGGTGCTCGAGAAGGAAAATGCCGTCAAAGCGTGGCGCGATCTTATGGGAGCGACCAACCCTGCGGAGGCCGACAAAGGGACGCTCAGAAAGGAATTTGCGTCGTCGATCGGCGAAAATGCCGTCCACGGATCCGATTCGGACGAGAATGCGGCGATCGAGATCGCCTATTTCTTCAGCAAACTTGAATTAGTCTAGTCGAAAGGCTATAAACTTCGCAGATAACGGGCGCGGCCCGTTATCTGCTTTTCCATACTCAACTCTTCAGGGACAGCTCGCCATGAAAAAATGCCCGAATTGCCAGAACACTTACGATGACGATCTGAAGTTTTGTCAGAAGGACGGAACGCCTCTCGTCGCAGTGGCGGAGGACACTCCGGAGGAAAACCCGTTCAAGACGATGGTCGCCAGGCAAGAGGACCTTCCTGCGCCTCCCGAAGAGAAAAAGCCCGAGCCCGAACCGGAAGAGGAAGTCGATCCCTTCAAGACGATGGTGGCAGGCACGAAAATGCCTCCGCCGAAAGAAGATGACGTTCTCGAGGTCCCGGACAAGCCTGTCGATCCGATGAAGACGATGGTAGCCGGGGAAAAGACGTCGGAGAGGATCGAGATCGAGGTTCCGCAGGAAAAGGAGCCCGAACGGCCTGCGCCTCCCGCTGCTTCCGAGCCCGCGGTTGAACCGCAGCAAGCAAGACCTGAACCTCCAACGCCGGAACAGGTAGGCGTGGAACCGCCGAAAGCGGAATCCCCGAAACCGGAGCCTCCGAAGCCGGCCGAAGAAACTCCGGCCCCGCCTGCGTCAAGGCCTTCCGTGCCCGAGACAACGCGTCAGCCCGAATCACCCAAACCGACTCCTCCTGCCGAGGACAGACCGGGCGCGCCGATACCTTCTCCGTTTGAAGAATCGATGCCTCCCGGATTCCAGGCGCCTTCGACGCCGCCTTTCGACACGCCGGAGAGTCCGGTCAAGCCGGAGAGAGCCGAAGAGGCCTCCGAACCCGTGGCACAAGCGAAACCGGCTCAGCCTGAGCCGGATCCGCTTCCGAGTGACTTCGCGGACGTGGAGGACGCGGACATCGAGCCACCTGTGGAGAGTTCGCCGCCGGTTCCTTCGTTCGGCCAGGACATTGAAGCGAGCAGTTCCGAACCTCCCGCAGAAGGAGGAGCGGAAGGCCAGAATCAAACCCTCGCCTTCATCAGCCTCGGCTTGGGTATCCTCGGGCTACTGTGCTGCACGTTCATTATTCCGAGCCTTGCCGCCGTCATCACCGGCGTTATGGCCAGAAGCCGGGCAAACGCGGACCCGGCGCAGTACGGCGGACAGACTTTTGCGCTGATCGGCATGATCCTCGGCATCATTGGTGTCGTCGGAGGACTGGTGATATCCATTATCTGGCTTGTCGTGGGAATTCCCGCCGGGATGATGTAATCGCGTTGCATCTTCCTGAAGTTCAACTGTTTTGCCCGACCCGGTTTGCACAGGGGCGGGCTTCTTACTTTATAATCCACATTTAACCGCCTATAAGGTAAACAGATATGTCAGTTATCAGCGAAGTTCTAAGGTCGGCAAAAGCGGTCATTTCCGGGATGAAGACCACGATCTCCCAGATACCGAAGGAAAAGTGGACCGTCCAGTATCCAGACGTTCCCGTTACGGTTCAGCCCCGCTACAGGGGCCAGCATCTTCTGCACGTGGACGAGATGGGCAAGGAAAAGTGTGTCGCCTGCTATCTTTGCGCGGCTGCCTGTCCGTCGGACTGCATATACATCGAGGCGGAGGACGATCCGCGGCCGTACGAAGACAGGATCGGCCGCGACGAGCGCTACGCCAAGGTTTACAATATCGACTACGGCCGCTGTATTTTCTGCGGCTACTGCGTCGAGGCGTGTCCGAAGGACGCGATCACCCACGGATACAACTTCGAACTTTCCGTTTACAATCGCGCCGATCTTCTCAAAACAAAGGACGATCTTCTGATCACAAAGCAGAAGCAGTCCGACAAATACAGAGTCGCGCTTTCATCCGAGGACGTAGATTCGGAGTTCAAGGAAGTTTGAGCGCTTCCCGATCCGGTTCCCGGCCGGATCCCAGAGGCCGGAACGTAACCCTGACCTGTGACCGACCACCACTTTCCGCCTACAAGAAAAGGCCGTGTGTTCGAGACCTACGCGGTCTGCCTCAGGGAATTCGCGGGCCTGCGGGATCCTCGACAGAGGCTTGACCCTTTCGAGCTTGCAAGGTACGCGAATCTCCTGGTGGCCGAGTTTGAGTCGGTGATGCCGCTCTTGTCACCTGAGACCGTTGCTCAGCTGCTGGGCGGCGGCAAGGACGCTTGGTCGGGAGGCGCTTGCTCCCAACCGCTGCCTGACGGCCGGCGGCTGATCATCCTGAACCCGACCCACGGCAAGAACAGGCAGAATGCGACATTGATGGAAGAGATCAGCCACGTGTTTCTCGGACACAAGCCAAGCAGGCTCGCATTTCGCGAAGAGGGAGACGGAACGCCCGTTAAGGCCCGCGACTACAACGCCGAGATCGAAGAACAGGCGTATTCGGTCGGGGCCGCCGCGCTTGTCCCTTATTCCGCCCTTCGCGAGCTCGTAAGAGAAGGCCGGACCTCGCGCCAGATCGCCCGCCAGTACGAGGTCAGCCGGCTGCTTGTCGAGTACCGGATCAAGGTGTCGAAGCTTTGGAATGATTATCTGGCAGTACAGGGTGACGGAAGGCCTGCGAGCGGCAGCGCTGTGAGAATATGAGCAAGGACCAGATCGTCGAGAGAATACACACGAGCTCGTCGCCGGATCCGGATCTGACGGTCGTCGACAAGCTTCGAATGCTTCTCGACATCACGAAGACCATCAGCCAGTCGCTTGCTCTGGAGGAAGTCCTTCGGCTGGTGATGGATACGCTCGGATCACTCATACGGTTTGACGCGGCGGGCATATATCTGCTGGAGGCCGTCGATGTCGACGGCGAAGAGCAGTACGTGTTCAAGTCGAAAGTGATCCGCGGTTACCGGATCAGTTTCGACCTTGTCGAGCCCAGGCTGAAGCTCGGTGAGGGGTTTATCGGCCACGTGGCGCAAACCGGCGAATCGCTGATCTCCCCGGACGTTTCGAAGGACGAGAGATACTTTCCGGCCCGCAAACGGACACGTTCCGAGCTCGTCACGCCTATCGTTTCCAACGACAAAGTGATCGGCGTCTTCGACCTTGAGAGCGACGAACTTGAGGCTTATACGGAAGACGATCTGGCGATCCTGCAGCTTCTCGCCTCGCAGGTGGCGATCATAATCGAGAAGGTCCGGCTCCACGAACAGCTGGTTGAGAAGAAGCGCCTTGAGGCCCAGCTTGAGATCGCTCGTGAGGTCCAGCTGGAACTGCTTCCAGATCACGACCCCGAGTTTCCGGGCTTCGATATCAGCGCATACATTTTCCCGACCGAAGAAGTATCGGGCGACTATTATGACTGGGTGCGGATCTTTGACGACCAGGTCGCGATCATCGTCGCCGACGCGGTAGGGAAGGGTATACCCGCGGCGCTGCTGATGTCGTTCCTTCGAGCCTCGCTTCGAGCCGGGGTGCAGATAGGTTACGCGCCGCAGGTCGCGTTCTCAAAGGTCGGCAATCTGCTTTGGGATTCGGTCGAGGATCACCAGTTCATCACGGCCATTTACGGGATTCTCGACGCGACCAACAGGACGTTCGTATATTCCAACGCCGGACACAATCCGCCGCTGCATATCAAGCCGAGCGGCGACTACAAGTACGTCGAGTTCGGAGACCTCCCCTTGGGAATGTTCAGGGAATCACACTATCACCAGCATTACATAAGGCTTGAGCAGGGCGATGTCCTTGTGCTCTACACGGACGGGATCACGGAATCCGAGAATGAAGAGGGCGAACAATACGGAAATGAGAGATTCGCAAAGCGGATCATCGAAGGTTCCGACTTGTCAGCGAAGGAAATGATCGACTTTGTTCGTGAGGGGCTAACGGAGTTTACCCAGAGCAGCTTTCTGGACGATGACGGCACCTTGTTCATTCTCAAGGCCGTTTAGTTTTCGTTTCGAGATTTAAAAACCGATGAACGCGGAAGCCGGCGCTTGACCGACCTTCCGCGTTCTTCAGTTGTTGTGAACTTGTTTGACCTTATCAGTGCGACTGAGTGGTCTCCTCGTCCGAGTCGCCGTGAGGCGCAAGCGGTGCGCGATAGTCGCCGAAATTCATCTCCTTGTCCTCTCGAACAAAGGCGTAGATCGAAAATCCGTTCGCGTCAAGGGAATCAGCAAGTTCCGCTGAACTGGGCAGGTAGACCGCCTGCGAGAATCCGAACTCCGACCTGATCTCAAGAAGGCGCTCGATCACCTCAAGCGGAGCGAAGCATTTTATTGGGTCCTTGAAAGTTGCCATTGTTGTGAAGCCCGCGAGTGAGAAAGTGCGGTCGCGAACGGCCCTGTGATTGAACTGCGACCCGAAAGGTTGTTCCGTCGGTTCGCGATGGCAACTTTTCTCCCGCTCGTCAATACTAACGGCCGTAAGGAACACCTGTTGAAGTTCACGATCGAATCGCCCGGCGGGCGCTTCAGTGGAATGAATTAGTTGCTCTTTTGGTATATTGTTAATAATATGCAGGGAGCGAGCATTCCACATTCGAAGTCTTTCCCCGACCACGAACCATTATGAGGAGAAAGGAAATGAAGAGCCGGATCATCCCCTTTGCGGGAACACTTCTGTTAACGATTTCAATGGTAGCCGGGGTTTCGGCACAGGACGACGGCACCGTCACTTCTGCGGCAGGAGATCTTTATGTGATATCTGCCAAAGCCGGTGGGATAAATTACGTTGAAGGATCGGCGGTTGCGAACAAGGCTGACGGCAAGGCCGGCAGGCTGATCAAGGGCGATCAGCTAGACGAAGGCGACGTGGTCGAGACCGGCGCGGATTCCAGGGTCGAGATCCTTTTGAACCCGGGATCGTTTGCGAGGCTTGACAGGAACACTCGGTTTGAACTGACGACGACAGATCTTGACGAGCTTCGACTCAAGGTTCTTTCGGGCAGCGCGATCTTCGAAGTGTTTGCCAGCGACGACTTCAGCGTTACCGTTAACACGCCGCTGAGCGAGTTCTACCTGATCAAATCCGGAGTCTACCGGGTTGACGTCGGCGCCGACGGAGTAGCTCGTCTCGAGGTTTGGAGAGGGAAAGCCGAGACTGCTGACGATGCTGACGGGACGCTCAAGAAGGGCAGGACCGCAATGCTTGACGGCGGGGAAGTAGAGGTCGCGAAGTTCGACCGCGACGACAAGGATGAATTTGAGCGCTGGTCCAAAGATCGTGCAGAACTGATCGCGAAAGCGAACAAGAAGCTTACGACCAAGAGGCTTGAGCCGTCGCTCCTTTCCGGTTTTCGTTCCGATGCGTGGGACTGCTATCAATCGATCGGCCTTTGGGTTTACAGCCCGCGGTACGGCACGTACAGCTTCCTTCCGTTCGGATACGGATGGCGTTCGCCGTACGGAATAGGATTGAGGACCAGCACGGGTATCTGCTTTGATCCGTCGTACTATTACGGCAGGCCATATCCGAGGTATTACGGAGGACGCAAGCCTGTGGGCGGCGGCGGAGGTGGAGGCACACCAACCGCGAACCCGATCCCGGCCGCGAACATCGACCGCGGGCGAAGCGCCACAACGCCTCCGTTCCGGAGGATGCAGCAAAGCGGCGGGATCGACATCAGACGGACGCCTTCGGCACCGTCGTCGAGAGGTGTATTCCCTCCGCTTGGTTCTTCGGGTGGAAGGTCCGGATTCCCGACCAGCAGTTCACCTTCGTCCAGCCCTAGTTCGGAACCGACTTCGAAGGGTAAAGACAACTAGAGGTCCAGGTTATGCTTGGTTCGAAAAGCGGCCCGATCGGGCCGCTTTTTTAGTTGAATAGGTGCAGCGACTGGACGCTGGTCGGATCGACGGTAACCGGAATGTAGGGCTGGATTATCAAGAGGATCGACTGAAAGCCGTTAAAAACGAAATGGAAGACCACGCACGGGAGCAGGTTTCCGGTCAGCGCCCGGAGCCCCGTCAATATAAGGCTCAGGAGCACTATGGACAGAATGGTAGCTCCGTCGGGATAGTACTGGGCGACGTGAACAAGCGCGAAGACCAGAGTTACCGAGGTGACGGCAAGAGGCATCCCCATCGTGCGCTGAAATGCGGAATAAAGCACGCCCCTGTAAACGACTTCTTCGACCAGGGGCGCGGAGAACGTCGCGATCAACGCGACGCCGATGACTGCGGAGCGGGAACTGCGAAGGATGCGCTGCATCTCGTTGTCCTGGGAGCCTAGAAGCAGGGAGATCGCGATCGCAAAGCAATAGACGCCGACGAATATCAGCGCACCGTGCCACAGCTTGAAGCCGCCCCATTTCCACCCCAGCACTTCCGTAAAGCTGTATTTGCTGAACCGCGTCACGATCGCCCAGCCGACGATGATCGTGACAACGTGCGCTCCGAATGTGCCTCCGAGCGCGAGAAGAACGGCGTTCGGATCGGAAAGAACGGCCTTTTGGAACTGGTCTCCCTCCATTTTCGAAAGCGCGTCGCCCCCGAAGTACGGGACGAGCAGGAAAACCGGCACTATCGTGATAAGTAAGACCGAGAGAATCCAAAATAGCAGCGCCACGAGGGAACCCCAGGGCGGATCGTCAGGTGTTGGCTTGGTCGCTGCGGACGCGACTATCGGCTCCCTCGGCTCATCATTGGCGTTGGTCTGGTACGTATCTTCCACTTTATTCTAAGGTTATCTCCCCTTGTATAAGGCAGGTGCCCTGCGGGCCGGAAATTGTTACGGAACGTGTTGAATTAAGTTTCAAAAGACGCTAAGCTAAAAGCCCGTGGAGACGCACGGGAAAATCACCCAAAAAGAAGTTGTCGCGATCATCCCGGCCCGGATCTCATCCGAAAGGCTGCCGGGAAAACTGTTGCTTGAAGCCGGGGGGAAACCTCTGATCGTGCATACGCTTGAGGCCGTGCGCGGTTCGAAGCGGGTCTCCCGGATAATAGTCGCGGTCGACGATCCGCGATTAAAGAATGCGGTCTCGGAAGCGGGCGGTGAAGCGGTCATGACTTCTCCTTCACATCGGTCCGGCAGCGACAGGATCGCTGAGGTCGCGTCTAAACTCGACGGCGATCCGATCATCGTCAACGTCCAGGGTGACGAGCCAATGATATCGCATCTGGTCATCGACGCGGCAGTCGACGCGCTTATCGCCGATGAAGGTGCCGACATTGCGACGACCTGTGAGCCGATCCACGACGCACGCGACGTATTGAGCCCGGACGTTGTTAAGGTGGTTATAGATGCTGCCGGCCGCGCGATCTACTTTTCAAGGTCTCCTGTCCCGTATCCGAGAGATGCGGCGCGGCTTCACGGAAGCCTCGAAACTGCCCTGGAGTCGGATCCGGACCTTTGCGCCGGCTTCAGGAAACACACCGGTTTGTATGTTTTTCGGAAACGCGCACTGATGATATTCACGGGCCTCGAGCCGGTTGATTCCGAAACGGCCGAGAGGCTTGAGCAGCTGCGGGCGATCGAGAATGGAATGAGGATCAGGGTCGTCGAGGTCGCCGAAAGCTCGATAGGCATCGACACCAAATCCGATCTCGAGAGGTTCCGGGAGATGCTCCGGGCTCGGGAGTCCGGGCAGGCCGCCGTATGAATGAATTCCTCGGTCTGGCATTCTTTGTTCTTCTCGCGGCGGGTGCGCTCTTTGGACTTCGTTCACTGGCGAAGAAGCGGACAAAGACCGAGACCGAATTTGAAAGAGGCGTCGAGGAGAGCTCTTCACTGGTTGGCGCGGGAGTGAAGGCGCTTCAGGGGATACTCGATCCCGCCGAGCGAAAGGGAAAAGAGGCGGTGACGCAGCTTAAGCAGGGCAGGTACAACAAACGAAGCGGAGCGGACGAAGTCGCGGATCGGAGCCGCGGCTCCGGTACACAGGAGATCTCAGAGAACTGATCGCCGGATCAGAAGGGGGAAAATGACCGAAAAACAGACCAAATACATCTTTGTTACGGGAGGGGTCGTTTCAAGCCTCGGAAAGGGGCTGGCGGCGGCGTCGATAGGCTGCCTTATGGAGTCCCGGGGCGCGAAAGTCACGTTGATGAAACTGGATCCTTACATCAACGTCGATCCCGGAACGATGTCACCCTTCCAGCACGGTGAGGTATTCGTCACCGACGACGGCGCGGAAACGGACCTGGACCTCGGCCACTACGAGAGGTTCACGAACGCGAAGATGTCGCAGGCGAACAACTGGACAAGCGGCCGTATTTACCTTTCGGTCATTGAAAAGGAACGGCGAGGTGATTATCTCGGCAAGACGATCCAGGTCATCCCCCATATCACCGACGAGATCAAAATGGCCATTCGC
This sequence comes from Aridibacter famidurans, assembly GCA_024103495.1. Lineage (GTDB taxonomy): Bacteria > Acidobacteriota > Blastocatellia > Pyrinomonadales > Pyrinomonadaceae > Aridibacter > Aridibacter famidurans. Next base: position 33,986 of record JAGFIQ010000142.1, on the reverse strand, counting down.
GAGCTCGCGGACAGGGAAGAATCCGACATTCTGATCTGCGAGATCGGCGGAACAGTGGGCGACATCGAGTCGCTGCCGTTTATGGAAGCAATCCGCCAGATGGGCAACGAGGAGGGCCGCAACAACGTGATCTTTGTTCACGTTACTCTCGTGCCTTTCATCGCGGCGGCCGGCGAATTGAAGACCAAGCCGACCCAGCACAGCGTGCGCGAGCTGCGCGAGATCGGTATCGCTCCGGACATTCTCCTTTGCCGTTCCGACCGGCCGCTTCCTCTGGAGCTCCGGAAGAAGATAGCGCTGTTCTGTAACGTAGAAGAGGGAGCGGTGATATCGGCGCTCGACGTCGGCACGATCTACGAGGTCCCCCTTGCCCTTCACGAACAGGAACTGGATTCTCTTCTTGTCAGGGCACTTCATCTTGAGGACGAATTTCCGCATGCCGAGCTCAAGGACTGGCGTGAGCTCGTGTCGACAATCAAGGAGCCCTCGGAAGGCGCCGTGAAGATAGGGATCGTCGGGAAATACGTGGAGCTCGAGGATTCGTACAAATCGCTCCGCGAAGCACTCACTCACGCCGGCGTCGCGAACAACCTGAGAGTGAAGATAGAATGGCTTGAATCGGAGAACCTTATGAAAGAAGGTTACGAATCCGATCTTCAGGACTTCGACGCGATCCTTGTGCCCGGCGGGTTTGGAAAGCGGGGTGTTCCCGGGATGATCCGGGCGATCAAGTATGCCAGGCAGTCGCGGACCCCGTATTTCGGTATTTGCCTCGGTATGCAGACCGCCTGCATCGAGTACGCGAGAAACGTCTGCGGCATCACGGATGCCGACTCCACTGAGTTTAATGAAAACACCACTCATCCGGTGATATTCAAACTCCGCGACCTTGTGGACGTGGAAGAGCTCGGCGGTACGATGAGGCTCGGCGCCTGGGACTGTGAACTTGCGGAAGGCTCGCTCGCCCGCGAGATCTATTCTGACGAGCCGGAGATCTCGGAGCGGCACCGTCATCGATTCGAATTCAATCCCGAATATCGTGACGAGCTCGAGAGGCACGGACTAGTTTTCAGCGGCATCTCGCCGAATCGAAAGTTTGTGGAGATGATCGAGCTGACGCGCGACGTCCATCCGTTCTTCGTCGCTTGCCAGTTCCATCCCGAATACAAGTCGAAGCCGCTCAAGGTTCATCCGCTGTTCGATAACTTCGTGCGTGCGGCGTGGCAGAACCGTATGGACAGCGAGAACCTTAATGTCGATGAAACGGAAGAGACGGTAGTGGTCAAGGAGCCGTCCGAATCGCAGACCGCAGCAGTTTCGTCCGAAGACTAAAGGAATTAATGTTTCGTCCGCCCAGAAGCGCCCCGTTTTTCGCGGGGCGCTTTTTTTACGAAATTTCGTCCGCTCAAACGGAGAATTGAATTGAGGCTCCCTCACGCCTCTGCCACAAAGACGGCTGAGTCTCAAATGTATCTCAAATCGGAGGGAGATCCTCCGGAGAGCCCTCGTCGATTCCCTCCAAAAACGCACTACGGTTGCCCCGTATCACCTTAAAACCTTTCTCAATCTGGCCGATACCTCGGATTTTAGGCGGCGAGCGGAATGACGGTTGCCGATACGTATCGTCGGAACTTATTGATAACAGGAGATTTACAAAGTCGTATATCGTCCGTTCTGTTGAACGCCTGTTCAGCGGATCGGCTCGGATTCAACGACCGGGCGGAATGGGCCGCCAGTCTCCTAGATCGGTTCCGGATACCATACAAGGAGAGGGAATATGAGGAAATTCATCTTTTCCATCGCCGCGATCGGCATTTTCGCCGCCTCGGTCTTGGCTCAGACCACGACCGGAAGGTTGCTGGGAAATGTCTCGGGACCTGACGGGCTTCTGCCCGGCGCGACCGTGACGCTTACCGACAACCAGACCGGCAGGAGCCAAACCACGGTCGCGAACGAAAGCGGCGCGTACAAATTCGAAAACGTAACCTTCGGTGTATACACGGTCAGGTTCTCGGCGGACGGATTCAAGACTTTCGTCGCGAACGAGGTCAAGATCGACGCGAACCGCGAATACACGCTGAACCCGACGCTCGAGATCGGCGACGTGAACATCGAGGTCACCGTCGAGGCCGGCGCTGACCTTGTCAACGCGAGCAACGCCGAACTCAGCACAACCGTGAGCCCCAAACAAGTGCTGGACCTTCCGATCAACGGAAGGAATCCGCTCGGGCTCCTAAATCTGCAGGCGGGTGTGAACCCGACCTCCAACTCGATCAACGGACAGCGTTCGTCCTCGGCCAACTACACGAGGGACGGGGTGAACGTTCAGGACAATTTCATAAGGACCGGCGGGTTCGTTCAGGACCGTCCGACGGTCGATGACACGGGCGAGTTCACGGTGGCAACCCAGAACGCCGGCGCCGAGCTCGGCAACGGCGGATCTACACAGGTCCAGCTCGTAACTCCGAGAGGCGGCAGCGACTTTCACGGAGCCGGCTTCATCTACAACCGCAATTCAAAGTTCGCCGCGAACGAATTCGGAAACAACGCCACGAATACCCCCAAACCGTTCCTCAACAGGAATCAGTTCGGCGGCAAGATCGGCGGACCTCTTCCGATCCCCGGCTTTGGGCAGGGAACCCCGGCCTTTTACAAGGACAAGGGATTCTTTTTCGTGGCCTATGAAAGGTTCGTGCTCCGGCAGACTTCGCCGAATACGAACCGAGTGCTTCTGGCACCGTTCCGTGACGGCTCTTTCAGTTATATAAGGGCGGACAACGGACAGGTACAGAACGTGAACATCCTGAGCGGAACCGGACTCGATCTTTCGTCTCCGGCCAACGTCGCTCTGTTTGCCGCCGCGGGCGGTTCGCTGGGAGTGGATCCGACGATACAGTCGCGATTCCTGGCACCTACGCCGACCAGCGGAAACTCCAATCTTCAAAACATACTTTCGACAGGTCAGGCGGTGACGCAGAACCTGACGAACAATCAGTCGAACAACACGCTCAGGAACTCGCTGACTATGAGGTTCGACGTGGACATCAACGACCGGAACAGCGTGTACTTCGTTCACAAATGGAACGACGACTTCAACGACCGTCCGGATGCGGACGCGGGATTCGGGACAAGTCCGTTCGCGACCCAGACGGCGACCACACGGTTCTTCTCCGGTAACTATTCAACCGTGATCGGAAACAACTTCACGAACTCGTTCACAGCGGCGTACGTGACAGCCGATCCCTTCTTCAACGAGTCCCCTTCGTTCCCGACGAACTACCTTATCGGAGGTCTGCCGCTCGGACTCTCGACGCCTGAACCCGTATTCCAGGACCAGGGCCGCGAGACCGAACAGGTGACTCTCAGGAACGATTCGTCGTACACGATCAAGGATCACACCTTCAGGTTCGGATTCGAAAGCAATTTCCAGAACTTCCTTTCGCAGACAAACTTCACCAAGGTGCCGATCTACACGATCAGCAACACCGGCAACACAAATACTCCTCAGCTTGATCCGTCGCTATTCCCGGGAGGCATCAGCGGGACCGACAGGGCGATCGCCAACAGCCTTCGGTATCTGCTCGGCGGCATCGTCGGCGGCGGGACAGTGCAGGCGAACTTCGTGGACGCGTCCACCGGCCCCGTCGTCGGCGCAACTGCGTTCAAGAAGTACCAGTACGGCGTTCATGGCCTTTACGTAACCGATCAGTGGAGGGTAACCCCTCAGCTGACGTTGAACCTCGGTCTTAGGTGGGATTATCACTCACCGCTGGAGAACCCGGACCAGGTGTTTCTTGAGCCTGATCTGCGAGGTGCGAACTCGTTTGACGATGTAAGGCAAGCCCTGCTCGATCCGACGGGACAGCTCGTGCTTCTCGGAACGAGCGCAGGAAAGCCCGGCCGGTTTACGAAGCCTGATCTGAACAACTTCGGGCCTGTTCTGGGATTCGCGTATTCGTCGATCGACGGACGCGGTTTCCTCGGAACGATCCTCGGACGCAACGGCGTGCTGAGAGGCGGGTTCCGTATGTCGTACATCAACGACGAATACGTACAGTCGCTCGAGAACGCGGGCGGAGCCAACGACGGCCTGAACTTCACGGTTCCGGCTCTGCAGAACGGCTCGGCCTCGCTGAACGCAAGGTTCAACAACCTCCCGGGTTTCACGACCCCTTCGGTTCAGATCCCGTTCAGCTTCGCTGCCGCAAATGCGGCCAACGGCCTCTTCACGAACACGATCTTTGCCGCTGATCCGAACCTCCAGACCCAGAAGAATATGGAATACAACTTCGGGATCCAGAGGGAACTCGGGTTCGGCACCGTGGTCGAGCTGAGGTACGTAGGCGGCCAAAGCGACAGCCTCTGGAGAGGTATCGACTTCAACCAGGTCGATATCAATGCCGGCGGCTTCCTGAACGACTTCCTCACCGCGAGGAACAACTGCAGGATCGCCATCTCCAATTTCAACACGACCAATCCCGGTCAGCCGATCAGGACGATGGACCAAGGCTGCTCCGCGGCGGAGATGGCGGGAACGGCTATGCTTCCCGGCCAGGCTGCTGTCGGACCGACGGTCGGACCTCTCCTCGGAGCGGGTATCGTCCGGGATTACATTCAGCGCGGGATCGTGGGCGAGATGGCCCAGCTGTACATCATCAACGGACTCGACGGGTTCGGAGGCGCCAACTTCAGGCCCAATCCGAACGGCGGGAATATCGATCTCCTGTTCAACTCGGGCAAGTATCGATACAACGCTCTGCAGTTCGAGATCCGGAAACGATTCAGCGACGGCCTTTCATTCCAGGGCAACTACACCTGGCAGAAGATCCTTGCCGACGTGCCGAACGACACCCAGGCCCGATTCCAGGCTTACCTGGACATCAACGACCCGGGTCTCGAATACTCGCGTGCGGATTACGATCGCAAACACACGATCAACATCAACACGAACTACGAGCTTCCGTTCGGAAGAGGCAAGGCATTCTTCAACCAGGGCGGCCTCGTCGACAAGCTGATCGGCGGATGGCAGCTGACCTCGATCGTCAACATAAGTTCGGGAGCGCCGATATCCATCAAGGACATCAACGGGACCCTGAACCGAACGGGACGTTCGAACCGCCAGACGGCCAATTCATCGCTCAGCCCGAGCCAGATAGACGATCTGATCGGAATCTTCCATCAGAACGGCGTGGTCTATTTCATCGATCCTTCGGTGATCGGACCTGACGGTTCGGCGACGAACGGCAATCTTGAGGGGACTCCGAACTCCTTGTTCCCGGGCCAGGTATTCTTCAGGGCTCAGCCCGGCACCACCGGACTGCTTCCGAGGGCGTTCATTGACGGCCCCTGGTACTTCAACTGGGACGCGGGACTTCTGAAGAACATCTCGTTCGGCGAACGAGTGAGGATCCAGCTTCGCGCTGAGGCCTTCAACGTGCTGAACACGACGAACTTCCAGATCGCGGAAAACACTGCAACGTTCGACATCGATTCAACGACGTTCGGACAGATACCTCTGGCTAATACTTACAGCCCGAGGATCATGCAGTTCGCGTTCAGGATCGAGTTCTAGTTCTAGTTCTACCCTCCCGTGAGGTCAATTCACTCCTAAGCAGGTGATGACTCACAATTGGCCCGCCGGTCGCGAGATCGGCGGGCATTTTTTTGACAGGGATAAATTCGGGTTCAAAATTCAAAGTTCAAAGTTCAAAGATGAGTTCCGAGTTCCGAGTTGGGTTCAAAATTCAAAGTTCAAGGTTCAAAGGTCGGCAGAGCTTTCGGAAAGGAACTCGAATCAGCAATTGGTTGGCCTGCGGCTCCGTAGGAGCCAAATATCTGTAGCAACGCGAGGAATGAGATCTCGGCTCCGTAGGAGCCAAATGTCTGTAGCACACGAATGCCCCCTGACATCCGGGCCGCTTCAGCGGCGAGGGATTTAACCGCAGGGCTCGTGGCGATTGCCTTGATCAATTGCCAGGACCATCTATATATTCTTGTTTCAATGGCTTTTCTCGCGGGAATTGTTTGTTTGATCGTCGGCGTTCTCTTCGTTGTATTTCGGGAGCCACTCGGGAAGGCCGGCGATGAATGGGACACCAAAGTGGCATCAATGATCGTTCCCAGGTTCTTGAGGATCCCCTGGCCCAGCAATGTTTACACAGTTTCGTTTTTCGGTTTCCTGTTCATTGCTGCAGGAGTTTATTGGATCTATACAGCACTATTCCTAGAATGACCTACATTACCGATCCTGGATTACTGTGTCTTTGATTAACGGTTAAGACCTGGGCACCTGGGATCTTTCGGGTTAGGCTCGCTGTACCAGAGATATGTTAGAGTTGCTGCCGAGGTCAAAAAGTGGATTTTCTAATGGGGATCGTGTGGTTGGCCGTAGGAACGCTGTTGTTCGCGTTTCGCAGAACACTTGCCGGTGCGACCGAAGAAATGAACCGAGTAATGCCGAGGCTCCTAAGACAAGACCCTTTGCGAAGTGTATTTCTTTTTAGCTTCCTGGCGATTGCTGTAGGGCTCTATTTGATCTATAGAGGGCTTTTCGACATGTAGTTGAAGATCATAGGCTTTTCGCTAGATACCCCGATCTGCGAGAATCGTCAGCAAAGGAATGAAGAAACTCGATAGAGTCAATCGACTCGAAACTCCCTATTCAATCGCCAAGCCCTTTATGTCTGCCCCCTTCACCTCATTACTACTCGATAAATTATCGTTGCGGATACAGAACCTTGGATTGCGTTTTGGGGCCTGGCCAACGGCTGATTCCACTGTGTAGATAAACTGCTTCAACCAAAGTGCTTGCACCTGACCGTTTTAGTGTCCTTATTCGATCAACTCGCAAGCTTTGTGAACGCCTTTCAGTAGCCCTCCCTGACGGTCGGGCTTCAGACACGGTTCACCAAGTGCCTTCAATTCTTGCACCTCAAATTCAACCGTAGTAAGTTTCAATCCTGATGAGTCAAGTACGTCCGTTTAGTGTTGGAGATGTAGAATTTGGAGGCCGCGAGCTTGCGATCATCGCAGGTCCGTGCGTCGTCGAATCGAAGGACCACGCGTTCAAGATGGCGGGCGCGATCTCGGAGATCGCGGATCGCGTCGGAATACGTTTCGTATATAAATCCTCTTTCGACAAGGCGAATCGCAGCTCGATCGAGAGCTTTCGCGGAAAAGGAATGGATTTCGGGCTCGGGATCCTGCAGGCAGTAAAGGACGGGTTCGGAGTTCCGGTCATCACGGATATCCACGAACCGCCGCAGGCTTCGGAGGCCGCAGAAGTCGCGGACATTCTTCAGATCCCCGCATTTCTTTGCAGGCAGACGGACCTGCTAGTCGCTGCCGCTGAAACCGGCAAGGCCGTCAACGTGAAGAAAGGCCAGTTCCTCGCTCCCTGGGACGCGAAGAACATCGTCGATAAACTTCGGAGCGCAGGCGCTGAAAGAATACTTCTCACCGAACGGGGCGCAAGCTTCGGTTACAACAACCTTGTCGTCGATATGAGGTCGTTTCCCGTGATGAGGAGTTTCGGCGTTCCGGTCGTGTTCGACGCGACACATTCGCTTCAGCTACCGGGTGGACTTGGGAAGGCGACCGGCGGGCAAGCGGAATATATTGAGAACTTTGCGCGGGCGGCAGTGGCCTGCGGCGTCGATGCAGTCTTTATGGAAGTGCACGACGATCCCGCGAGGGCGCCCAGCGACGGCCCGAACCAGCTTCCGCTTGAACGGCTCGAGCCTCTTCTATCCCGGTTGAAGCAGATCCACGAGCTGGTCCGGGATGAGGCAGTCGACTCCGAAAGTTCTGTTGCGGAAACGGCGGCCTGATCTTTCAGGGATGGCCGCTGTGTCGGCTCTGGCAAAGCGGCGGACAGTTCGGCCATCACACGGCCGACCTTTATTTTCAGAAATCAATACTCAAGTCCGGAAACGTTTCGGGATTACACGTCCCGTGATGAAGTCCGGGAATCAACCTTCAGAATGATCTCTAGAACTGTATTCTCCATTGTTCTTCTCTTCTTCATCGCCTGCGGATCGGTTTCATTTGTTCACGGGCAGGGCAGGCTCGCGCTGACGTGGGAAGTGGTCAAATACGACATCGAGGCGACACTGCCGGGAGACTTCCGGACCGGTCGGGATCTCGATGTCGATGCGACCCTGACCGTGAAGAACATCAGCCGTAATGCCGCCTCGACCCTTTCGCTCAGGATCAGCGACCAGGCCGCCGTTTCTTCGGTTACCGTCAGCGGTGCGGCCGCCGATTTCAGAAGTTCTCCGGAGACAACGGGGGGCGCGAGGCCACTTCAGCGAACGGTCGTAAGTGTGCCGCCGGTCGCTCCGGGGGGGGACATTGTCGTCGCCGTTAAGTACAAGCTCGCTGTCAAGGAGAATGACGGCCTCGCATCTCTGTCTTATGCCGGGTCCCAGTTCCTTCCTTTTTCGTTCTGGTATCCGACACCAACCAGCTGGTTTTACACCGGCGGTGCGGATTTCGCTCCCGTGAAGATAAAGATCAACGGGGGAGGAGGGTTAAGCGCCGGAACCGCGTCGGACGGCTCGTTCGATCTGGCGCTAAACGGGCAGCCCTTCTTTGTGGCGGGGCAGTATGAGCAAAGTACCGTCAACGGTGTCACGATCGCCTACACCAGGAGGGGGGCGGTGCCCGTTGACCCGGGCCGCTTGAGCCGTGTTGCGGACATCGCTTCCAAGGCCGATGCATTCATCTCGTCGAAGCTGGGGAGCACTCTCGATGCGCCTTTGAAGATCGTCTGCGTAAAGCGAGGATCGGGCTTCGCTGATTCCGGCACCGTGCTTGTCGATGATTCGGTCCTGGTCCGCGAGAAGCCGGACGCATCGGCGGTCCAGACGATCGTTGAGGGGATAGCAAAGTCACACTTGGGGAATGTGATATCTGTAGGCGGCGACGGATACGGAGTCATTCGCGAGGGGCTCTCGAGGTTCATCTCCAATGAATTCATCGAACA
>JAGFIQ010000142.1:0-20000 GCA_024103495.1 Aridibacter famidurans | reverse complement strand
CCCACAGGGTTACTGAACTCAATCAAACTCTGAATGCCGTGTATGTATGAAAGGGAGTCAGACTACGGGTGCTAAGATCCGTGGTCGAAAGGGAAACAACCCAGACCAACAGCTAAGGTCCCTAAATCATAGTTAAGTGGTAAAGGAAGTGGGAAAGCACTGACAGCCAGGAGGTTTGCTTAGAAGCAGCAATCCTTTAAAGAAAGCGTAACAGCTCACTGGTCAAGTAGTCCTGCACCGACAATTTAACGGGGCTTAAACTATGTACCGAAGCTTTGGATACAATGTATGGTAGGCGAGCGTTCTGTAGCTGTAAAGCATTTCCGAAAGGAGTGTTGGAGCGATCAGAAAAGACTCTGTCGGCATAAGTAGCGATAACGTATGTGAGAAACATACGCACCGAAAACCTAAGGTTTCCTGCGTCAAGTTAATCTGCGCAGGGTTAGTCGATCCTAAGGCGAGCCCGAAAGGGGTAGTCGATGGGAATCCGGTTAATATTCCGGAACCGTTAGTGTGTGCTGTGGGATACGCGGCAGGGTAGGCAAGACGGCTGATGGACGCCGTTGAACGAAATAGCCCGTCACCCAGGCAAATCCGGGTGGCATCAGGGTAAATACAGGGACGAAAGTACGGAGCTTGCTCTGGAACAAGTTGCTGACCCCAGCTGCCAAGAAAAGTCTCGTTCAGCTATACACACAATACGATCGTACCGCAAACCGACTCAGGTAGGTGGGGTGAGAATCCTAAGGTGCTTGTGAGAACCCTCGTTCAGGAACTCGGCAAAATGTAACCGTAACTTCGGGAGAAGGTTAGCCTGGTTCACCAAGAACTGGGCCGCAGAGAATTGTCCCAGGCGACTGTTTAGCAAAAACACAGGCCTCCGCAAAGTTGTGAAGACGACGTATGGGGGCTGACGCCTGCCCAATGCTGGAAGGTTAAAGGGAGTGGTTAGCTTCGGCGAAGCTGCGAACTGAAGCCCTAGTGAATGGCGGCCGTAACTATGAATTTCTAGGACGGCATTGGCTTGCCAATGCGCATTGTAGTTACGTAAATAAACTTGGCTATATGCTGGAATATCCGGTTAGTATCCGACGCTACTCGTTTCGATTTCGGAAACAGTGACAATGTGTTCGGTGCGGACGATCAGCAGGAAAGACATCCATGGACGCAAGAATCAAGAAGATCCCCGGAGATATCGGGAATTATCTTGCGGGCTTTACGGACGGTGAAGGAAGCTTCAATGTTTCATTTCGTCCCAGGCCCGGTTATTCGGTACCTTGGAAGGTCTCTTTATGTTTCAATATCTCGCAGAAAGACAAGGTGATATTGACCTTGTTCAAGAAGCATATGGGATGTGGAACGCTCCGGAGCCGAAAGGACGGCGTTTGGTATTACGAAGTGAATAACTTCAATGCCATCGTCCAAAACGTGATCCCTTTCTTTGAAAGATTCCGTTTCCTTTCCGCAAAGAAGAAGAGAGATTTTTCGAAGTTCAAGCAGATCGCTTCGATGATCAGATCAAAGAAGCATCTCTCGACTGAAGGTATCAAAGAGATTCTCGAGATCAGAAAGGAAATGAATGACGGCGGGAAACGCCGTTACTCAGATCAGGAGATAATTGCGAAATTGGGTGAATCCTCAGAGACTACAAGCCAGGCGCGATCCGTTCCAGATCGTGATGATATAGTCCGAACTGCATAGCGATATGCAGAGCCTGACAGAAATGTTCAGGCCCGCAATGAGCGAGTAACAAATTGAACGGTCCTAAGGTAGCGAAATTCCTTGTCGGGTAAGTTCCGACCTGCACGAATGGCGTAACGATCTGGGAGCTGTCTTAACGAGGGACACAGCGAACTTGTAGTACCGGTGAAGATGCCGGTTTCCCGCATCAAGACGGAAAGACCCCGTGCACCTTTACTACAACTTGATAGTGATTTCGGGCAGATAATGCGCAGGATAGGTGGGAGGCTTTGATGTCAGGCTTTTGGGCTTGGCGGAGCCACTGGTGAGATACCACCCTTTATCTGTTTGCAATCTAACCTCGAGCCGTAATCCGGTTCAGGGACATTATCAGGCGGGTAGTTTGACTGGGGCGGTCGCCTCCTAAAAGGTAACGGAGGCGCTCGAAGGTTGGCTCAGGCTGTTTGGAAATCAGCCGCAGAGTGCAAACGCATAAGCCAGCTTGACTGTGAGGCACACAAGCCGAGCAGGTACGAAAGTAGGAGTTAGTGATCCGGCGGTAGCTTATGGAAGTGCCGTCGCTCAACGGATAAAAGGTACGCCGGGGATAACAGGCTGATCCTGCCCAAGAGTTCACATCGACGGCAGGGTTTGGCACCTCGATGTCGGCTCATCGCATCCTGGGGCTGAAGAAGGTCCCAAGGGTTTGGCTGTTCGCCAATTAAAGCGGTACGTGAGCTGGGTTCAGAACGTCGCGAGACAGTTCGGTCCCTATCTGGTGTGGGCGCAGCAGAATTGAAGGAATCTGTCCTTAGTACGAGAGGACCGGGATGGACTGACCTCTAGTGTACGAGTTATCGCGCCAGCGGTATTGCTCGGTAGCTAAGTCAGGCATGGATAAACGCTGAATGCATCTAAGCGTGAAGCCAGACCTAAGATTAGTTCTGCCAGTGAGACTCGTGGAAGACCACCACGTTGATAGGCTGGAGATGAAAGTGCAGTAATGTATTTAGTTGACCAGTACTAATTGTCCCAAGGCTTGACCATAAAATTTGTTTGCGAACAAGATTTGTGGATCAAAACGCGCAAGAAGATAAACAAGGGTAATCATCTATTTCAATTTTCATTTTTCCGGTGATTTTGTCGGCAGGGTCACACCCGTTCCCATCCCGAACACGGAAGTTAAGCCTGCTGGAGCCGATGATACTGCATGGGAGACCGTGTGGGAAAGTAGGAAGTCGCCGGATTTAATTTCAAGAAAAAGCCCGTTCAGCTTAAGCTGGGCGGGCTTTTTACATTGAACAAAAATCGGGTGCGACGAATCACCCGTTCACTTTGCTGCCGAGAACGCCGCCCTCTCGAAAGCTCTTCCATTCTTGATCACAAAATCGATCGAGTCGTAAGCCGATAAGTCTTTTAGCGGATCGTTCCTGAGCAGCAAGAGATCTGCCCGCATTCCGGGCCTGACGCTTCCGACATTTGATTCAATGCCGAAAGCTCTCGCGTTAGATATAGTCGCCGCTTTCAATAGAGCTTCGAGCGAGATCCCCGCCTTTTGCCATTCCTGCATTTCGAGAAATCCGTTCAGGCCGGGCGGGTTCGTGTGGGCATTGCTCGACGGCGTGTCGGTCCCGAAAAGGAGGAAGCCGTCGCTGTCGGCAATTACCTTCGCGGAAATGCCGATCTTGTCCACCATCAGCTGCATGAACGCGGCGATCTCCGCATTCGATTTTCCGTCGAAGAAACCCTTCGCATACTTCTTGATGTTGCGCTCCTGCCAGCGTCCTTCTTCGGTAGACAGCCACTCAAGCATCCTCCTGGGATACACATGCGGCAGTGCCGGATTCGCAAGAAAGTCGTCCACGAACACATCCCTCTGTCCCGCGATCACCCTGAACGTAGGCTGATAACCGGTTCCCGCGTCCGCAATTCGTTTCAAGAGCGCCCTGTGGTCAGCCGGCAGTTCCGTGACTTCCAGGTACTCCGAGATATCGCCCCAGTGCCACATTCCGTGTGCGATGATGTCGACGCCCGTGTCGAGGGCGAACTTCTGGGATTCGAACGAACTGGCGTGGAGCATCAGCGGTACGCCGACCTTTTCGGCCTCCAATGCGACTTTACGGACGATCTCTTTTGAAGGCATCTCACAGGTGACGTCCTCGGTTCCCCCGAAGCCGTTCTCGTGAGCCATTTTCAAACACTGGCCGCCCTGGACCTCTGTAACAGTTCGCACGACTGCAGCCGGTGTATGTCCCCGCGGATCAAGACCTATTGGCAGTACTGCCTTGGGATTGAACCGATCGTGGAGAAATCTTGGAAACTCGTTCAGCCGCTCCTCAGGAGGCGTTTCGGCCATCATGAAGCCGTTCAATACCTCCACCTGCTGTCCGCAGGTCAGTACCTCAGGCCGGACCGGCGCTTCCTTTATTTGCTCCAGGATCTCCGGCGAATGGACGTTGACGTCAATCACGGTAGTGTAGCCGAAGTACAGATAGCTGCGCGGCAACTGGCGACGGTACTCCCGGACGAGGTCCGAATGCCGTTTGGCGAGACCCCGGTTGAGCCCGGCGACGTTAGCAAGATGCGTGTGAGAATCGATAAGCCCGGGTATGAGGTAGCGGCCGCGTCCGTCGATCACCCTCGCGGCATTCGCGCCTTTCAAGCCGGACTTGCTGCCGATGAACACGATCCGGCCTTGCCGTATCAACACGCTGGCCTGAAAGGGCCTGATCGGTTCCGAAGCCGGATCGAGGACCGTAACATCCCGGATCAGAAGGTCTCTCTCCCGCGCAGGCGTCTGCGTCAGTACTGAAGACACTAGAAGGATCAGGATCGACGCGAAGAATACGGAGGCTTTCGTAAACATGGATTCTGGTAGATGTGTGTATTCGGGAAGCTAAGTGCTAGCGGCGACAAGCTGATAACGCCCGGCCGACGGACAATGTTCACACGTTGGATTCCAGGCTCGCAAGAAATTGGGAACCGCCGAACAGCCGAGGCGTGATCGATCAGATCGGGCCGTGACCGAGCTCCCCTGTATACCTTGAAGAAATGCCGCTCACAACACGCACGGCTGCTTAGAGCATCCGTAAACTCACAGTGTCAACAGGTCTCTGTCCCGCTATAATGAACAAGGTGGCCCGAATCGATCCATTCGAAAAATATTTCCGCGTGATCTCCTATCTGGTTGCGGTTTGCGGGCTTGCGGCCCTGTTCGCCGCCGGCGCGATAGGCGTTGCTCTCTTCGCGGTATTCATCCTGATCACACTCCTCGCCTGGAAGCTCGAAGACACCCGCTGGCAGATCTCGGAGAGGTTCGGCGTGGCGATCATCCTTGTCGCGATCCCTTTGTTCATCCTGGACTGGAGGTTCCGCCTGACCGGATTCGGAGGCAGGGAGATGCTGGCTGCGGCCAGCCTCGCGAAGCTGATCCTGTTCCTGCTGGCCATCAAGCTTCTGCAAAGAAAGACCGACCGCGATTGGGTATTCATTTATCTGATCTCGTTTTTCCAGATCCTGCTCGCCGCCGGTATCAGCATCAGTCCGCTGTATTTCATATCGCTGATGGCGTTCCTGCTTCTGACTGCCTCGGCGATCATCGCGTTCGAGATACGAAAGACCTCCGGCGAGGTCCACAAGAAACGCGTCGAAAACCTCGGAAAGAAAGGTAAAAGCCGCTTGCCGGCGTCGATCAGCCTAGGAGGCTTCAAACTCCCGAACACCGCCGTGCTTCTGATCGCGATGACAGCGGTCTTTGCCGTGCCTCTGTTCTTCGTCCTTCCGAGAGTGGGCGGTGCCGGCGTGACAGGCGGGTTCTCCGACATGACCCGGATCACAGGGTTTTCGGAATCGGTCACGCTCGGGACCATCGGCAGGCTCCAGCAGAACAACGAGGTTGTGATGCGCGTGCGGATCGACCGCAACGACAATCCGGACCTGCGCAGGCTCTACTGGCGAGGCGTGGCGCTCGACCGTTTCGAGAACAACACCTGGAGCCGTTCGAACACGCGTTACCGCGAACCGTTCTCGAAGACGGTCGGAAACCGATTCGTTGTCGATTTCGCCAGGCGCGAGGGTCTTCTGACCGTGCAGACCGTCTATCTCGAGCCGCTGAACAGCAGCGTACTGTTCGCGATGCCGCGCGCAATCGTGATCAGAAGCTCCGCGAACGAGATCTCGAAGGACGCCGAAGGCGGTTTCTCGATGTACCCGGCGTCCTACGACAGGACCAGCTACACCGTCTATTCCGACACATATCTTCCGCCCGCCGAGGAATTGCGCAGGGACAATAGCGAATATCCGGGAAACACGTACAAGTATCTTTCGGTGTCTCCCGGGATTGATCCGAGGATCGGGCAGCTCGCTAATCAGTGGATCCGCGATGAGAAGGCGATGACACGGTACGACATAGCGAAAGCGGTCGAGAAGCACCTGCAGAACGACTTCGGATACACGCTCGAGATGAAAGCGGGCGGGGAAGATCCTCTGTCGGATTTTCTTTTCAACGTTCGTGAAGGTCATTGCGAATACTTCGCCACCGCGATGGCGGTGATGCTTCGCACGCAGGGGATCGCGACCCGCGTGGTGAACGGTTTCCAGCAGGGCGAGTACAACGAGACCGCGGGCGTATACGTCGTCCGTCAGAGGAACGCGCATTCCTGGGTCGAGGTTTTTTTTCCCGGGTCCGAGACGTGGGTTCCGTTCGATCCGACCCCGTTTGCGGGACAGAATCCCGATGCGAACACCGGCGGATTCTTCGGCACGATCTCGAGCTATATGGAGGCACTGGAGACGTTCTGGATCCAGTACTTCGTGACTTACGACGATCAGGAACAGCGCTCGCTTTTCCGCTCGGTCCGGGACAATCTCTCGGACTACAGGGACACCGGCGCGTCGTGGCTCCATTCCGCGCAGTCGGCGCTCACCCGCTGGTGGCAGGCCGTCCGCGGCGATCAGGGCTTCTGGACAAGCGCCAAAGCGATCGGGATCGGGACAGGCGTCTTGCTTGGAGGCGGAATTCTTGTCATCCTTACCGTTTGGGCATCGCGCAGGATCCGGAAGTGGGGGCTCTGGAAGCGTTTTGCAGGCTGGTTCCGGCCCGGCGACAAGGCCGTGATCGTCGGCTTCTATGCGAGGCTTCAGGAGGTCCTCGAGGAAAGGGGCTCGTGAGAATGCCGCACCAGACCCCACTCGAGTTCGCGTCCGCGACCGGTTTCGACGAAGCGGTTCGCATTACGGAGAAGTACAACGGCGTCCGGTTCGGGGAGAAAGAACTTAGCGAGGACGAATCTGACGCTATCGAGAACTGGCTGAGGGTTCTTGAAACCACGAAGGAACACTGAGTTACACGAAGCTGATTCTCTTCGTGTTTCTTTGTGTCACTTAGTGGTTTACGAAATATGGGAAAGAAAGTAGGATTTGTCAGCCTCGGCTGTCCGAAGAACCTCGTCGATTCCGAGGTGATGATGGGCCAGCTGAAAGAGGCGGGCTACGAGATAACAAACGACGCCGGCGAGGCCGACACCGTCGTTGTCAATACCTGCGGCTTTATCGAGTCAGCCAAGGAGGAGTCTGTCGAGGCGATCCTTGAGGCTACGGGCCTAAAGGCAGACGGCAAAGCGAAGCGTGTCGTCGTTGCCGGCTGCCTCGTTGAGCGCTACCGGGACGAACTGATCGATGAACTCCCTGAAGTGGATGCCTTCATCGGAACCAACGAAGTAAACCGAATACTCGAAGCAGCAGACGAGACGAAGGATTTCCGTTCTCTCCCGCTTCACCCGATCGGCAACAAATCTGCGACATATCTCTACGACGAATATACTCCCAGGCTTCGAGCCACCGATTCCCACACCGCGTTCATAAAGATCGCCGAAGGCTGCGACCGCCCCTGCGCTTTCTGCTCGATCCCCGCAATGCGCGGCTCGTTCAGATCGAGAAGATTCGGCTCGATAATGGAAGAGGCGCAGCAGCTTGCTAAGCAGGGCGTGAAGGAGATCGTGCTCATCGCACAGGACTCTTCAAGATACGGAGAGGACCTGGGAGATATCGACGGCCTCGCGATCCTGATCAACGAACTCTGCAAGATCGAGGAACTCGAGTGGGTGCGGGTGATGTACACCTATCCGACTCACATTTCCGACAGCTTCCTGGAGGCGATCTCGAAGAACCCCAAGGCCGTGAAGTATCTTGATATGCCGCTTCAGCACGCCTCGCGCAACGTTCTCAAAGCGATGAAGCGCGGAGGCACGCGCGAAAGCCTCGAGCGATTGATCTTGCGCGTACGCGACGCAGTTCCGGGAATCGCCATCCGGACGACATTCATCGTCGGCTACCCGGGCGAAACCGAGGAGGACTTCGAAGAGCTCGTGAAGTTCGTCCGGAATTGCGAGTTCGACAATGTCGGCGTATTCACGTACTCCGAAGAAGAGGGTACGCCGGCGTACGAACTCGGCGAAAAGGTCGATCCGAAGCTAGCCAGGAAGCGCCGCGCGACGCTTATGAAGGAACAGGCGAAGATCAGCCTGCGCAAGAACGAACAGAAGATAGGGCAAACTTTCAAGGTAATGTTTGAAGGGCCTTCAAAGGAATCGGACCTTCTCTGGCAGGGCCGACTCGAGGGACAGGCGCAGGAGATCGACGGCTATATACTTATCAATGATGCCCCTGAAGGCCGTGTTCCGGAGCCGGGCGATATCGTCGATGTCGAAATCACCGAGGCCCACGAGTACGACCTGATCGGCAGGGTAATCTGATCGTTCAACGCGCCTTACGGCGTGCGGCCATCTGTAGTACCATTTCTTCACGGGCGATTGTGTCCGGATCACAGCGTAGCTCGCCCGGGCCATTGACGGAGTCTCACTCTATGTTCAGATCAAGAAGCGGAGCCTTTATCGTTGTGGTTGTTTTGGCGATTGCTTCCGCCGTGCAGGCCGCGGCGGGCGGATTTGGCTCCGACAAGATAGATTTCCCCGAGGTTGAAGGCTGGACGAAGAGCGAGGTGACGGTGTTCTCGCAGCCCGAGCTTGGCTATGCGGTCAGCTACGAATCGCAGACTGGCGGAAGGGTGACCGTTTACGCCTACAACGGTGGATTGGTCAAGATCGGCAACGGCGCCGATAGCAAAGAAGTAGAGGACGAGATCAAAAAGGCCTTGGGGGAGATCAACGCGTACGTCGTGGCAGGTTATTACGAAAGAGCCGAAACCATTAGACTTGACAAGATCAAGCTGGGAGGCGACGTGGAAGCACTCCGGTACGTTCTGGCGCTCACTATCCGCGGGCAGATAATGACCTCAGAGATCTATCTTTTCGGCCATGAGAACCAGTTCATTAAATTCCGTGCGACTCGCGCGATGGAAGAGGACGGTGAGATCAACGAATCCGTGCGCAGACTCTTTAAAGAGATCGCGAAAACACTGTCGGAAGGAAGAAGCAGGCCTGAGGTCGGAGCAAGAGAAGGCTCCAAATGATCGGCCATTAGTCAGGAGACCGGTTCGGAACCGGCCTCTTGTCATTAAACCCGCCGCCGCGGCGCCGCAACATTCCCGCGGCCGCTCTTTCTTATGGAAAAATCCGGCAAACGATCCCGCGCCGGCGACCTGTTCGCCGTCGCTATTTCCACCTGCGGCGTAGGATATCTTCCGCTTGCTCCGGGGACGTGGGGATCCCTGGTGGGCGTTGCGATCTATCTGGTCGTTTATGTAGTTGAGTTCAATCTGGGGATCTATCTGCTTCACAAAGGCTGGTCAGGCCCCTTGATCGAATCGTGGCTGTACTCGGCCGATCTCGTCCTTCTTCTGGCATTGTTCATTGGCGGCGTCGCCGCGTCATCCAGGGCGTCCAGGGTGTTTGGCGAGAAGGATCCCTCAAGAACTGTCATTGACGAGGTGATCGGCCAGCTCGTCGTGTTCCTTTTCATTCCGCTCACTATGTCCTTCTGGCTGATAGGCGCCGCGTTCCTACTTTTCCGCCTGTTCGATATCTGGAAGCCGTTTCCGATCGACAAGCTACAGGAACTACCCGGAGGACTTGGGGTTTGCGCCGACGACGTTCTCGCCGGCGTTTACGCAGGGATCGCTTTGAATGTGATCTACTCCGTGAGCCTCACCCTCTGACTATTGCCTTCTGATATGAAACTTCACGTACTCTCCGGAGATTCTCTTTTGGAGCCCTTTCGCGAACTCGATCTCGAAGGCGAAGTCGCGGTGTTCCGGGAATGCCTCGCGGATGGTCCTCTGGACTCGCCGGATCTGGACCGTTTCTTTTCGCTGAGAAGCGGGTTTCTTGCTTCCGCCGATGACGAGGGCTTCTACGAATCATCCGTCCGGCCCGAGATCGAGAGGATATTCGATTCGCCCGAAGGTGCCGAGATATTCCTTTGGTTCGAGCACGAGCTTTTCTGCCAGGTAAATCTGTGGTTTCTGCTTCACAATCTTGTCGACCGGGATGAACTCTGGTTCGTGGGCCCGCCGACGGAACCGCGCGAGACCAGGTTTCACGGCTGGGCGCCGCTCGGCAGTGAGGAGCTTGCTGTCTGTTTTGAGAATCGGCTTCAGATCAAGAAAGAAGACCGCGAGATGGGTTCCGAACTGTGGGAGGCATTCGCGGCAAGGGATTCCGAGATGCTCCTGGAACTGGGCGCCCGTGAATCCGGCCTCTTCAGGTTCCTCCCCGAGGTCTCGCAGGCCGCGGCTGAGATCGAGAGCCGCCC
Organism: Aridibacter famidurans; assembly: GCA_024103495.1. Lineage (GTDB taxonomy): Bacteria > Acidobacteriota > Blastocatellia > Pyrinomonadales > Pyrinomonadaceae > Aridibacter > Aridibacter famidurans. The sequence continues at coordinate 9,611 of JAGFIQ010000142.1, read as the reverse complement.
AAGGCAGGCTGTCGCAAAACTCATCGGAGAAGGATCGGAGAGTTTTGGGGATACCTTTCGTGCCTTCTGTGAAATTGAACGGGTCTATGGTTTCGGAGATCTGCAGGTCAAGCGTATCTGGGACAGCCTAACCGGACTCAATTAGTTATCACTCCCATCTGCCGTACCATAAACGCATCGGCGCCGCCATTTGCCTGGCGTTCGATGAATTTGACGCTCTGTTCCCGACCAGATCCTTCCGGAGATTCAGCCGATGCTCGACAACCGAATTCCGCACAAACTTAAGGAACTTGTGAACCGCGAGCTTGAGATCGGCGAGCGGATCGTCTGGACCGGCATGCCAAGAAGGACGTTCTTTACTCCGGCCGCGACGGGTTCGTTCCTGTTCGGGATCCCCTGGACGGCATTCGCGATCTTCTGGACGTTGATGGCGGGTGCAGGAACCTGGTTCACAAGCGGCTTCTCCGTCTTCAGCATTTTCCCGCTTTTTGGCATTCCGTTCATCCTTATCGGCATCGGCATGTTGTCGGCGCCGCTCGGCGCGTATATCAAGTCCGGGCGCACGGTCTACGTCATCACCGACAAGCGCGCCATCAGCTTCGAAGGCGGGAGTTCGACGGTCGTCAGGAGCTTCACTCCGGAGAAGCTCGGTGAAGTGTTCAGGCGCGAAAGACCCGGCGGATACGGAGACGTGGTCATCGACCTGTCGCATACGAGGGACTCCGATGGCGACAAACAAACAGAAGAGATCGGATTCTTCAGGGTCCGCGATCCGCACCAGGTTGAACGCCTGCTCAAAGAGCTCGCCTCCCGCGCTCCGACAAGGCGACGACCGGAGATCCCGGACGACGGATCGATCTACAAGTTCTGAGATCTTCTCATCGCACTCAAACGTTTCCGCGCATGGACCGAAAACTGGCAGAAGGCATATGGAGGCTTGCCGATCCGAAGATCAGCATCACCTCAGCGGCGGGAATGCTGATCGCGTTCGCTTATGCCTTCGCCGAGGGCATTTACTCCTGGTTATGGCTCGCGGTTACCGCTGTGTCGCTTTTCGGATTCGAAGTAGCCAAGAACGCCTGGGGAGACGTGGTCGATTACGATTCCGGGACCGATCTCGCCGTGAAGGACGAGGATCGAACTGCGTTTTCAGGAGGCAAGCGGGTGCTTGTCGACGATCTTCTCTCGCGTACTCAGACGTGGGCCGTTGCCGCTGTTTTTGGCGGGATAGGAGTGATCGCGGGTCTCGCGATCGTGATTCTCAGGGAACCCCTCGCGCTTTGGTTCGGGATCGCCGGTGCGGCTTTAGCCTGGTCGTATCACGGGCCGCCTCTGAAACTCTCATATCGCGGATTCGGCGAGCTCACGGTCGCGATCTCGTACGGTCCGGTCGTGGTTCTGGGTGCCTATGTTGTCCAGACCGGAAGGCTGTCCGGCGACGTCCTCTGGCTCTCGATCCCTCTCGGACTGCTGATCGCGGCCTTCTTGTGGGTCAATGAGTTCCCGGATCACGACGCGGACAAGGCGTCGGGCAAGCGGAATCTAATAGTCCGGCTCGGTAAGGAGAATGCAGCGAAGGGACTTGCCTTGATCTACGCGGCTTCGTTCGCCGTGACGGCTTTTTTCCCTTTTCTCTTGAGTGTGGACCTATATCCGCTATGCGGGCTGATTTCCGTAGGCGTTCCGTTACTCGCCGTCTTCATCGTCCTTCGTTCCCCTGAGGAATTTCACAGGACGAGGCCGGCTCAGCCTCTGGCTCTTCTCGCGTTTGTGCTCTATTCGATCGAGATCGCGATCGGGTTAATGGTGGCTCGTACACCCGTTTAGAGCAGCCCTCTGGGTTGCGTCGATCGGGAGATCTATCATGAACAAACGCTTCGCTGTTCCGGCGGTTGAGTCGGGCTGCGCCCTCCTTTGCAGCCCGGAGGGCTGCTCTAAACGGGGCGGGTTGTTCCGGCGGTTGAGTCGGGCTGCGCTCGCCTCTTGCAGTGCAAAGCGCTGCTCTAAACGGGTTCGTGGTCAATGGTCCCTGGTCAATGGTCCCTGGTAAATGGTCCCTGACCCTCGCCCCTCACTTCCCAAACCAGCCTTTTCTCCAGAAATATCCGACGAGTCCCGCGAACAGCGCCAACATCATCCCCATCGTGATCCAGTAACCCCATTTCGAGTGAAGGAGAGGCATGTTCTCGAAATTCATCCCGTAAATTCCTGCCACAAGCGTTAGCGGAAGCATCGTCACGGAGATTATCGCCAGAACTTTCATCACGTCGTTCGTCTTGTTCGCCGTCACGCTGAAGTGGATCTCGAACAGGCCGCTGACGAGGTCCCGGTAGCTCTCGGCAAGGTCCGTGATGCGCAGCAGATGGTCGTGAACGTCGCGGTAGAAAGGCAGAACGTTTTCAGGGATCTGCGGGAACTCGCCGTGCGAGATCCTGTACAGCACCTCTAGTTGACGCGTAGAGATCCTCTTAAGCCTTGCTACACTGCGGCGGAGGTCCATTATCTCTTCGAGGATCGTCGTGTCGCCCGTCTCGGTCTCGTATACTCGGTCTTCCAGAGTAGTGATAGTCGCGTCAAAGTCGTCAACGATCGGCATGTACAGGTCTACAATGTGGTCGAGTATCTGGTGGAGCAGATAGGCGGCGCCCCTCTGGAAGACCCTCGGATTCGCCAACGCCCTCTTTTTTACGTCATCGATACTTCGAAATTCCTCGTTGCGGTTGGTGACGACGAAGTTCCTGCCCAGGTAGCCGTCGAGTTCTTTGGTAATGAAGTTCGTAGTGTGCGCCTTGGTCTTGATCCCGTGAACGATGAAGAACAGGTAATCCGGAAACTCCTCGACCTTCGGCTGGTTTCGGGTCTCGCGGCAGTCCTCGATCGTCAGGTGATGGAATTTGAAGATCTTCGAATACAGATCCTCGGCCTCCTTCAGATCTTCGTCACTCCGCACGTCGATATCGACCCAGAAGACCGCCTTTTCGTTACCGAGCAGATCGGGAAGTTCGGAAGGCGGGACGCCAGTCCTGACCTCCTTGTCTCCCTCAACAAATGCCAAGATCTCCATAAACAGCTCTCCCGACCGACGTCTTTAACTTCCCCCGATACAGGTGATAAGATTAACCGCATTTCAGCATAACTTAAACCCTTGCAACCGCGAACGATGGAAGTTCTCAAGGTATTCGTCGCAGACGACGTAAACGAAGACAGACTTACTCCGCTTGTCGAAGCGGGGATAGAGGTCGTGAAGAAAGTGAAGCTCGGCCCGGAAGACCTTGCAAGAGAACTCGCCGACGCCGACGGAGTGATCGTGCGAAGCGCAACAAAGATCACGGCTGACCTGATGGACAAGGCACGCAGGCTTCGTGTTATCGGAAGGGCCGGAGTCGGAGTGGACAACATCGACGTACGGGCCGCGACCGAGCGCGGAATCGTCGTGATGAACGCTCCCGACGGCAACACGATCACGACTGCCGAGCACGCCGTCGCACTGCTCGTCTCAATGGCGAGGAACATCCCGCAAGCGGACGCGACTCTTCGGGGCGGTACGTGGGACAAGAAGAGTTTCGTCGGCGTCGAGCTCAACGGAAAGACGCTCGGAGTGATCGGGCTCGGAAGGATCGGCAAGCACGTCGCGGGCATCGCTCGAGGCTTCGGGATGAGGATCATCGCTTACGATCCGTTCATTTCCGAAGAGCAGGCGGCGGAGATGGGGATCACGGTCGGCTCGCTCGATCATCTGTTCGCTGGCTCCGATTTCATCACGATCCACACCCCGGTAACGGATGAAACGCGGGGGATGATGGGGCGCGACGCATTCGCGAAGATGAAGGAAGGCGTGCGGATCGTGAACTGCGCCCGCGGCGGACTTATCGACGAGGACGCGCTTGTCGAGGCAGTCGAATCCGGAAAGGTAGCCGGAGCCGCGCTCGATGTTTATGAGGTCGAGCCCTTGCCGGAGAATTCCAAGCTTCTCGGCAATCCGAGGATCATCACCACTCCGCACCTTGGCGCTTCCACTACGGAAGCTCAGGAAGGCGTCGCGCTGACCGTCGCCGAACAGATTCGCGACTATCTTCTTTTCGGGGAGCTTCGGAACGCGGTGAACGCGCCATCGCTGGCGGCAAAGGAGCTGGAAGCGCTGCAGCCCTACATACATCTGGCGGAACAGCTCGGAAAATTCCAGGCACAGGTGCTGGACGAAAACGCGGTCTCTGAGATCAGCATTGAGTACTCCGGCGGGCTTGCGGAGAAAGACGCTTCGCAGGCGACCCGGTCTTTTCTTGCCGGATTGCTGCAGAATGTTTCCTCGAGGGTGAATGTCGTGAATTCCGCTCACATCGCGGAAGAGCGCGGGATATCCGTGACGACAAGCTACAAACAGGAGGCCAGGGCGAGCAATGTCGATATCAAGACGTTCGTATCGACCCGCGACGGCCTCTCGCAGACGGTGTGCGGGAAGATCTACGGCGACGGCGAGGCAAGGATCACAAGGATCGGCGACTTCTCGATCGAGGCAGTACCCACGGGAACTATGCTGATAATGAAGAACCAGGACGTCCCCGGCGTGATCGGCAAGATCGGCACGGCGCTCGGCGAAAAGGAGATCAACATCAGCCGGTTCTACCTTGGGCGGAAAGAGAAGGGCGGCGAGGCGCTGGCGGTGATCGAGGTCGATTCGCCGGTCGACGACGATGTGATCGACGCTCTGAAGGAGATCGAGCCGGTGATCGCGGTCAGGCTTGTGAAGCTGTAGACATTGACCAGGGATCGGGGACCAGGGACCATGTGCCAGGGGCCAAGGACCATTGACCCTCAATTCTGTTGCCCTTTGCGTTTCTTGGCGGCTTGGCGACTTTGCGAGAGTCTTTCGAATTGGTGATATCGGGTTTGACGAAGAAGACCCGGACCTCCCGCAAAGCCGCAAAGTGCCGCAAAGAAGACCGCGAGTAGCCGGAGCACCACAGTTCTAGATTTCGTTGCGTTCCTAGGCGGCTTGGCGCCTTCGCGATAGTCTTGCGCCTTTGTGATACCGGTTTGACCAAGAAGACCCGGACCTCCCGCAAAGCCGCGAAGGCGCAAAGTACCGCAGAGAAGACCGTTAGCTGGCGGAGCACCGCAATTCTGTGTTCCTTTGTGTACCTTGGCTGCTTGGCGACTTTGCGAGAGTCTTGCGCCTTAGTGTTATCGGGTTTGACGGAGAAGACCAGGACCTCTCGCAAAGCCGCGAAGGCGCAAAGTACCGCGAAGAGTAATCAGATTTCAGGAGCCCTGAATGCAACCGCTTAGATATTCGATCAACGTCACGCTGGACGGCTGCTGCGATCATCAGGCGATGAGCCCCACCAAAGAGATGCACCGACACGCGGAGGAGATAATCGCCGGCGCCGATATACTTCTTTTTGGCCGGGTGACCTACCAGATGATGGAAGAGGCCTGGCGGCCGTTGGCGGAAACGGGCGAAAGGGCGGAGTGGATGGAAGACTGGATGGAACCCTTCGCGCGGACGATACACAAGGCGAAGAAGTACGTCGTGTCGTCGACGCTCGATTCCGTTGACTGGAATTCGGAGCTTGTGCGCGGCGACCTCGGGGAGACCGTCAAGGAGCTGAAAAGCGGATCCGGCAAAGGGATCTTTACAGGCGGCGTTACGCTTCCCCTGGCGCTTGCGGAGATGGGTCTGATCGACGAGTATGAATTTATTGTTCAGCCAAGGCTTGTTGGCCACGGGCCGAAACTGTTTGAGGGGCTGTCGAAGTATGTCGATCTTGAGCTGATGGACAGCCGTGAATTCGGCTCCGGATCGGTGGCTCTACGCTACCGGCCCAGGAACCGGATCTCGTAGCCGGCTTTCGATGAACGCTGAAAAACACATTTCCAGGCTCAATATCTGTCGATGAATGACATACGTTTGGTGGTCTTCGATATGGCCGGAACGACCGTCCGGGACGCGGGACAGGTCGCCGATTCGTTTGTCTCCGCCCTGAAGGAGCACGGTTACGAGATCTCCGAGGAAGAACTGACCGCGGTCCGGGGCGCTTCGAAGAAAGAAGGGGTCGCGCGGCTTATCCCTGAAGGGCCCGACTCCGAACAGAAGGCAGCCAGCGTTTATGAGACATTCCGGAAGAACCTTGAGGACCGCTATCGGCTGGACGCGGCAGCACCGGTCGAAGGCGCTGAAGAGGTGTTTCGATGGCTTAGGTCGCTCGGGGTCCTCGTTGCGCTGAATACGGGTTTCGACCGCGATATCACAGGGCTTCTGATCAGCGCGCTCGGATGGGATTCCGGGATCGTGGACGCCGTCGTATGCGGCGACGATGTCGATGAGGGCCGACCGGCTCCCTTTCTCATATTTAAGGCGATGAAAGCGACGGGAATCGAGGACGTGCTTCGGGTGGCAAATGTGGGCGACACGTCGCGCGATCTGGAAGCGGGACAGAGTGCGGGCGTGCGATGGAACATCGGGGTGCTATCGGGAGCCCACGATCGAGGCCGTCTGGAATCGGCCCCTCACACGCACATCCTGCCGTCAATCGCGTCGTTGCCATCGTTATTCGACGGTATATAGTATGGCCACCTACGTCTACGTGGAAACCGGTTCCCGATGCAAAGGTGTAAACCATGGTTCAACTTAAAGCATTCTTCACAGCGTTGGCTATCGGAATCTTGTTTCCGACTTCCGTGTTTTGCCAAACAGTCCAGAAAAAGCCGTCCGTCGCTGAGTCGATCGACACTTTGATGACCGATCTCCAGAAGCGGGGACTTTTCGTTAACGGTGCGATCATCGCGGGGAAAGAAGATAAGATACTTTACGAACGCGGGTTCGGGTTTGCGAACGCAGCTGAAAAACTGCGATTTACTCCCGACACCCCTTCCTACGGCGCGTCGATCGGAAAGACTCTGACTGCGACGGCGATCCTGATGCTCGTTGAGGAAGGCCGCATTCGCCTCGACGATCCCGTCACAAAGTACCTCCCCAAGTTTCCGTATCCGGACGTCAAAGTCCGGCACCTTCTTGAGCACAGTTCGGGATTGCTCCCCGACGGACCGTTGCTGGCCAGCGTGCCGGCGGGTGAAAAGCATACCAACAAGTTGTTGCTCGACCTCCTGGCCAAACACGCACCGCCGCTCGCGTTCAAACCTGGAGAACGTTTCATGTACAGCGGAACGGGTTCCATTGCCGCCGCGACCATCGTTGAGCACGTGACGGGTAAGTCGTATTTCTCGTTCTTGCGGGAGCGGATTTTCAAACCCCTGGAAATGGATTCGTCTTTCATCCGCTACGCCGAACGTGAAAAAAAGGAAGGCGTTAGAACGATCGGCTACCGCCGTTCGCCCGACGGCAAGCTTGAACTATTTGACGTGCCGGAGTCCCAACATCTGTACGGCCAGGGCGGGATCGACTTCTCGACTCGAGATCTCTACCGCTGGGTCTCGTCATTCTACTCGAAGCCCCTCATGGGAGAAAGCGTCCTTCGCTCCGGCCTCGCGCCGCCTGTCTTTGGAGAGGTTAAGCGATCCGGAATAAACCTGCTGAACTGGTATTACTCCGATACCGGCCGGCGCTTCTACTTCACAGGCGATAGCAGCGGTTTCTACAGCTTTGCCTATTGGGACGCCGACCGTCGGCATGCTTTCGTTTATATGAGCAACACGCTCTTGCCGAACTGGTTGCGACCGAAACTGGCGATGGCAATGGTTGACATTCTGGAAGGACGCCGCCCCGCGCCGATCAAGGATCCGAAATACGCTATTGCAGGCGTGCCCTCTGATTCGTGGAACCTGTATGCCAAGCTGCCATCCGCAAAAGACTTCGCGGCGGTCATCGGCGAATACACAATGAAGCCGGCCGGTAAGGTGTCGATCGAGAACCCTCCCCCGAACTGGAATAACATCGGCTGGATGCTAAAGGACGGGTGGTTCGCTCCTGTCGTCCGTGCGGATGACGGGCAGAGGTACAACATGTTCCCGGTGGAGCCCGGGATGTTCTATGTTCCCGCTCTCGACGCCTGGGTCGGGTTTCGGGAGAACGACGGTGAACTGACGCTCCACTGGACGCAGGTCCACGAGGGTACGAGAACGGGGACGCGCGTCGATAAGTAAGAAACCGCGGGGGGGTGGGGTCAGTGGAAGAGTCCTCGCAGATACTTTGGCGTTTCGTTAAAGTTGAATCAGGGCCGTTACGCGGCAAGTTCGATTTGGAAGGTAAATAATGACAAGTAAGCGACTGATCACGGTTATCGGCGCGACCGGCGCGCAGGGAGGCGGGCTGGCGAGAGCGATTCTTTCTGATCCCGAGGGCGGGTTCGCGGTGCGTGCAGTTACCAGGAATCCTGATTCGGACGCGGCCAGGATCCTGAAGGAACAGGGCGCCGAGGTCGTAGCGGCGGACCTGGACGACGTCGGGAGCCTGAGAGACGCATTTCGCGACGCTTACGGCGCGTTCTGCGTCACCAACTTCTGGGAGCATTTCTCGCCGGAGAAGGAGAAGGCCCAGGCGGCGAACCTTGCCGAAGCGGCGGCGGCCGAAGATCTCTCGCACGTGATCTGGTCCACGCTTGAGGACACCCGGAAATGGGTCCCGCTCGAAGACGACCGGATGCCGACTCTTATGGATCACTACAAGGTCCCGCATTTCGACGCGAAGGGCGAGTCTGACGCGAGGTTCGCCGAGGCGGGCGTGCCCACGACGTATCTTCTTACCTCATTTTACTGGGACAACCTGATCGGATTCGGGATGGAACCGAAACGGACGGAAGACGGGAGCCTGGCGTTCTATCTGCCTATGGGCGACGCGCGGCTTCCCGGCATCGCCGCCGAGGACATTGGAAAGTGCGCGTACGGCATCTTCAAGGAAGGCGCCGACTATGCGGGCGAGACAGTGGGGATCGCCGGCGCGCATCCGACGGGCGAGGAAATGGCAGCGGCGCTGACCGATGCGTTCGGAGAGCCTGTGACTTACGTGGCGGTGCCTTTCGACGCGTTCAGGGCGATGGATTTTCCCGGAGCGGCGGACCTTGGCAACATGTTCCAGTTCAAGGCGGATTTCAACGACTACTTCCTGAAGTCGAGAGACCTTGAGCTTTCAAAGAAGCTGAATCCGGAGTTGATGAACTTCAAGCAATGGCTTGCGGTAAACCGCGACCGGATCCCGGTAGAATGAAAGGATCGCAAAGCGGAAGATGAAGCCGTCTCAGCCACGCATACAGAGAATTTTCTGGTCGCATTTGAGCTGTCTGTCTTCGAAAAATGACGATTAGTTGCCCCCCGCTTCAGCGGGGGGACCGAAAGGGCCAATAGATCACTTCGCCGGCTTCAGCCGGCTATCCAGGGGCTAAAGCCCCTATCCTGTTGTGCTTACCCGCTTGAACCCCGGCTGATGTCGGAGACAACTGATGTTTCCCGGCAACGCGATCTCTCGTGCGAAACGGTCGGCGACGGCATCCAGACCTGCTCTTCAGACAGCCTCATCGAATTTCGTGTTTACGTCCCCGGGCGTGTATCAAGATTCCCCGTGGATTTTCTTCCAGCAGAAGTACGACGTTAGCAGGAGGAGTATGAAAAGCGAGGCCATCGGCCAGTTGCCGTCGCCTGTGTTGATATGCGCCGACAGA
>JAGFIQ010000141.1 GCA_024103495.1 Aridibacter famidurans | reverse complement strand
GCGGTTTTGTCAATTGTGAATTCGACTACCTTTCCGGTTCTTCCGGACAGACTTGCGGCGGCCTGTTCGCGGGCGGTAATGAACCGTCTTTTCCATTTCCTTGAGAACCTGAAGCGGATCAGATAGTAAAGGAATTCCCAACAGGTTTCAGCTCTGACGTGCGAGACTCCGTTTCCCCTCATTCGGGCGAACACGTTGAGCTCGAGCACCCGAAGCCCCATGTAATGGGCTTTTATCATGATCTCAGGGTCCAGAAGCCATCCTTTGGATCTAAGGTCCATTGCCCGCAGGACCTCTGCCGGCAACAGCTTCGGGCTCCCGTTGATATCTATCGATTCAAGCCGCGGATAAAGCAATCTGACGAAGACGTTATACGAGGTCGATACGACCTTCCGATAAAGACCGTCCATCCGGAAACGTCTCCGCACCTTTCCGACTACGTTGCCGTTGGTAGTGATCACCGCTTCGTAAAGTCTTACCACGTCCTCGGCGTCGACCTGTCCGTCCGCGGGGATCATTCCTATCCAGGGAGCAGTACAGCGCGTAATGCCCTGCAGAATCCCGTTACCGTAGCCCTGGTTGACTTCGACCCGGTGTTTGACTATCGACGGGTGATCCTTCGCCAGTTCGTCGATGAGCTCTCCCGTGCGGTCTGTAGAGCCGTTATCCACGGCCACGAGCTCGAGATTGAATCCCGCCTTTTTGAACGCAGATTCAAGCCTGGGGAGCGTGTATCCGACCAGATCCTCCTCGTTATAGCAGGGGACCACGAACGACACGTCCGGACGTTTCGATTTATTGCTTCTTTGTCCTTCTAACTCCATCTCGTTCACGCAGTCTGGATGATGCCTCGCCGCCGGGAGCCAAACTCGTTCAGTGAATGAACGGAGGCTGCCGCCTGCTTGGTTCATTCACCGTAAGAAAGTCCCGACTTGCCAGGCCTGAAACCGGTCGATCAACTCTTCACAGCCGATCCCGAAGTTCTTTCGACCCTAAGGCGTCCATATCAATTGTAAGGCGACACCGAAGGTAAAGGTCCAATTCTTTGAATTTTCCTAAACTCTAACATGACTGCGTCTTAGCCGCATCAGCTAAAAGCATGACATTAGAATCTGCCGAAGGATACTACTTCCTGGCTGCAACAGACAGGGAATTCCGCACTTCGGTGACTTTCACGCGAACCCCTGAAAGGTATGACCTTACCCCGACATCCGGAACTCGAGCGTTTTCCTCACCCCCGTTTCAACGGAGATGGACGGAATCCAGCCGAGCAGCTGCTTTGCCTTCTTAACCGATACTCCCGAATTGAACATTTCTTCGGGCCGCGTCGGGAGCGCCCCGAATGCAAGGCGGTTCTTATCGATGCCGATCTGCTTCGCGGCGATCTCCGTGAATTCCCTGATCGAGGTAAGCGTGCCTGTCGCAACGTTCACGACCGAACCCGGCTCAGCATTCGAAAGCCCCAATCGAAGCAGTCCTTCGGCTGCGTCAGATACATATGTGAAGTCTCTCTTGTGCAGGCCTTCCGTCAGTTCTATCTCCTCGTTCCCTTCTGCAGAAGCCACGAGGGTCGGAAGGAGCCTCGTGGGCAACTCGCCGGGACCGTAGATCGCGAAGAGCCGGGCCGTGGCTCCTTTGAGTCCGGATCGACGACAATGCCCGGTCAGCGAATCGGTTCCGGCGAGCTTCGAGCTGCCGTACACCGTCGTAGGGTGCGCTTCAGAGCTTTCTTCGAGATTCCCGGAGACTGCCCCGTACTCCATCGCCGTGCCCGCGTGAACAAGCCGAAGCCCTTGCCATTGATCGTCAGGAAGAATATCGACTGCCTCACAAAGCCGTTTCACAAGTTCGGCGTTGAGCTTGAAAGCTACGTCCTCGTCTTTCTCGGATCGGTCGATCCCGTAACCCGCAAGATTGAATACTATGGAAGGAGTCTCTCGTGAAATCAGGTCTTCCAGAGCGCCTTCTTCGAGCAGGTCGGTAACGGAGATGCTTGCGGTCACCCCGAACTTCTCCAGAAGGTCTACCGAAGACCGGTCCCTGACGACCGAGACGAGATTGGCGCGTGCGTGAGAGAGTAAGCGCGACACCCATAGGCCGATAAACCCGCCGCCGCCGAGAACCATCGCCCGTGCCCCTCTGTATTCGGATAGCGGATCGATCATAATTCGTGGAAAAGCCGGTTAGGACCGTTGAACGCGGGTCGCGGATAAGCCGCCACGCTCCGGCTCGTTCGAAGATATGAGTTCTCACGGAGCGGGTGCGGATCGCCTATGATCGCAAACTGCGGACTTCGGGATCCGACCGGTTTTCCTTCGCTGAACAGGCCCCTTTTTCCGGTGCAGATACTGGTAGATGCCGGTCTAGTGGCTCGGAGAGCCGGTTTCAATTCGGCTCAGCGCGCGTTCGCTTCGGGCTCTTGTTTCAACAGTTCCCGGGCATCGACGGGACCAGCCTCGATCTCGAATCCTCTGCCCGTGGACGACGGTGATCTTACAATCCAGACCTGACGGTCGATATAGTGCTCCAGGAGCTTTCGGCGTGTATCGAGGCCCGTTACTTCTTTGCAATTGATCCTGTCCCAGCAATTGATCGAATGCCGGTCCCAGGCATAAACGGGAGCATTGGCATTCAGGTCAAGAGGGTTGTAAACCATTGCCGAGTCAAAGTCAGGATGCATATAGGCATCGTTTCCCAGTTTGATCAGTATCAGGCTTTCGGTGTTCCTCCAATTATCTGCCAGATGACGGATGTCCGGACGCATGCCCCTGAGATTGTGGTACTTGTCTATCGCTCTCCAGGGAATGAACACCGCTACTGCGAAAACTGTCAGGAACACCAGAGTGACCCGGAAGTTGAAAACGCCGTTCTGAAAATGCTCCTTAAGCATCCTTGAGAGAACTTCGATTCCCCTTACTGTTAACGCGCACATAGGCACGATCACGATATACCAGTACCGTGCGGAAAACTCCGGGCCTCCTGCAAAATAGTAAAAGAAGTACAGGATGTAAACGACAAGAATCACCCCGATCATCACGCCGTCCGGGCCCTTCAAACGGCCCCGGAGTATGAAAATAGCCGCAAGCAGAAACCCGCCTATGCTCCACCCGAAGATGTCAACGCTCATCGTTGATACATTCAGATTCGAGTTAATGAGTGCATCGATCGGGCTGTGGCCGGGGTTTGGGTCGAGAGACCATCCCATGCCGCGGTCAGCACCGAATCCGTACGCGTTCGCATTTGGGCCAAAGTACGTGTTCAGGTACTCCATTATCGGGATCTTGAGCGGATCGCCGGTGAGCAGCCAGTTGTAATACAGTCCGAAGCCGCCGAGAGCCGCGGTGCCCAGGGCAAACGAGATCAGAGCGGCGAACCGGATCCGAAACCCGCCTATACCGATCGCCCAAACACCAAGAAGGACACCGATCGCGACCGCATCAAGGGGTCTTATCAGCGAAGTGAATCCAACACACGCTCCTGCCACAAATGCCCAGCCGAGGCTGCCAGTCCTCCTCGAGAATGCGATGCCGATGCCGCCGAGAAGCGCGAGCGTTAGCGTCGACGTGTGATTCATCAAGCTCATCCCGAGGAAGATCGCCCAAGGAGAAAAGCCCAGGAGGAAAGACGACAGCCGCGAAACGTGATCGGGATAGATCTCTTTGAGAAAGATATAGCAGAGAAGGACGTTGAGTCCGGTCAGAATGGGATTGACCAGCCAGGGAAAGCCAAGGATCGTGCCGACGGTCAAGATCATCGGCCAGCCCGGAGGCG
>JAGFIQ010000138.1 GCA_024103495.1 Aridibacter famidurans | reverse complement strand
TCGCCGAGTACTCGGCGAACAACGTCCCCTATAAACCCAAGAGGCACCTGAAGATCTCGCTCGAGGGCGTGGACGAAGGCGAGTTCGTGATGGTGATGGGATATCCGGGCGGCACGACCAGGTTTCGTGAAAGCCGCACGATCGAGTACGCGCAGAACATCAATTTCCCCTACATTGCAGAATATGTAAGGACAAGAAGCGAGGTGTGGTCGCGGATCGCAGAAGAACAGCCGGAACGAGCCGTCGAACTGCAGGCGGAGATATTCAACCTTAACAATGCGGAGAAGCTGTATTCGGGCAATGTCGTGGCGATGAAGCGCGCGAACATCGTCGAACAGAGGCGGGAGCTTGAAAGCGCGCTGGCGAAATGGATCGATTCCGATCCGGGCCGGAAGGCGAGGTATGGAGATCTTTTCGAGGAGATCAACAAGATCACAACGGAATTTTACCGGAACGCCAAACGGGACCGCGCGCTTTCGATATTCCCGAGCGGCACCACGACAAGAGTCTTCGCGGCGGTATACGCTGCGATGACCGCTGCCGGGGAACATCCGGCGGCCGACATCGAGCCAAAAGACAAAGAGAAACGTGAGGACGCTGTCAAAGCTGCATTTGAGGGTTGGGACCCGGTCTTCGAGGCTGAAATGATCCGGTTCTTTCTTCGGAAGATCGACGAACTGCCGGAGGGTGAGAGGTTCGTATTTCTGGATTCGCTACTGGGGAACAAGAAGGGGAAGGAACGAAGGGCTGCCGAAAGCGCACTCGCGTCGAAGATCGTCGACGCATTCGACACTCCCGAGAAGCTTCTCGCGATCTACGATCTGAACCTTGAACAGATCGACCAGAAATATCCTGACATTTCGGGGCTTGTGTTCGCCCTGCAGGAGGCGAAGGCGCACATCGCTGACAGGGCTGGATTTTTCGAGGCAGAGATCGCGCCTCTGCGGCTCGAATACAGGCAGGCTCTGGCCGAATGGAAGAACGCCGAGCCGTACCCGGACGCCAACTCGACCCTGAGATTCTCGTTTGGAAACGTGAAGGGTTACAGCCCTAGGGAAGCCGTGACATATCATCCGTTCACGACCCTCGCCGGCGTGCTTGAAAAAGACACGGGGATCGAGCCGTTCGACGTACCCGACAAGCTCAAGGAATTGTTCAAGCAAGGCGAGTTCGGAGTTTACGCCGAGGGCAAGAGCCTTCCCGTGAACTTCTTGTCCGACACGGACATCATCGGGGGGAACAGCGGTTCGCCCGTGCTGAACGGCAGAGGCGAGCAGGTCGGTCTCGTATTTGACGGCAATTACGAAGGACTGGGGACAGATATGTTCTTCAATCCGGCCCGCGGAAGGACTATCTCGGTGGACATAAGATACGTGTTGTTCCTGACCGAGAAGTTCGGAGACTCGGGCTGGCTTCTGAACGAGATGGAAATACGGAAGCCGAAAGGGAAAAAGTGAGGAAACGTCAGCGCTTCCGGCGGCGGGGCTGAGAGTCCGCCGGAAGCTTGACCCAACGCATGTGCTTCTGGAGGATCCGCTGCCGGGCGCGAACCCGGCGCGGATTTTTTTTCGGATTGAAGACATTCAAAGGGCTCGGGATCATCGCGGCGAGGTAGGCCGCTTCGGCGGCTGAAAGATTGGAGGCGCTTTTCTTGAAGTGATGCCGTGAGGCCGCTTCGGCGCCGTAGATGCCGTCTCCCCACTCGATCACGTTCAGGTAGATCTCCAGTATCCTCGTCTTCGAAAGCTCGCGTTCCAGGAAGTAAGTGATCGCGGCTTCCCTTCCCTTTCGAAGGAAATTTCTGTCCTCGGAAAGATACAGGTTCTTGGCGAGTTGCTGAGTTATGGTCGAAGCGCCGCGCTTGAAGCTCGGCATCGGCGGGATCCAGCCCTCCGGATCGTATTCGCCGGCCTCTTTCGCTTCCTTCTCCCCTTCTTTGACCGCCTCATCCCAGGCCTTCTGGATCGCGTCCCAGTCGAACCCGTTGTGCTCAAAGAACCTCGCGTCCTCGCCCGCGATGACCGCCCTCTGAAGGTTTGGCGAGATCTGGGCGATCGGCTGCCAGATCATCTCTTTCTTCGGCGTCTTACCGTCTTCTTCTGCTTCCGTGATCCTTGCGTCGATCAGCGAGGTCGTTTCAGGATTCTCGGTTCTCAGCTTCGAAATACTCGGAAAGGTGATGAACTCGTAGATCAGCCAGACCGCGAGCGCGCCGACCAGTATGCTGAAAAGTATTTTCGTCCATCTCCACATAAGCTGTAAGGATTGTAGATGCCGAAATTACCGAATTCAAGACGGACAAGGTAAAAAAGGGGCGGCTCCGGTCACCCGGGCCGCCAGATCTTTGAAGAATACAGGGAGATCAGGAAGTGGTTGCCGCTTTCTCAAGGGAAGGGTCCCACTTCGCCGCCTCGAACTGCGGATCGAGAGGCGTGTCCGCCACGTGATTCACATAGTTCGAGAGCGTCTTCTGTGTAATTCCGAGAACGACCTCCAAAGCGTTCTTCGTGTCGTAACCTGCATCGAAAAAGCCCTTGGCAGCGGCATCGGAAGCAAATCCGCGGTTTCTTGTGATCTCCGCAGTGTACCGCCTGAGCGCCTCAAGTTTCGGGTCCTCGAGTTCCCTGCCTTCCCGTACGGCCTCAACAACGTCCTTCGAAACCTTCTGCAGATCGGATATGACCGTGTGTGCGGCGACGCAGTAGGCGCATTTGTTCTCGAAGCTTGCGGCGAGAAGCACCACCTGCTTTTCAGTTGCTGTCAGTGATGAAGCCCCGAAGAGGTCCGAGACCTTCATATAGGCCTCTGCCGTTTCCGGCGATTCCGCGAACACGCCGATCAAGTTCGGTACGAATCCGAAAGCTTTCTTGACGTTCTGAAGCGTCTCCACCGACCCTTCGGGAGCGGTCTCTATCGTGTTTACCTTAAAGTTCATTTTTGTATCTACTCCTTGTGCTTGGTTATTTTCTGGAATGTTCATTCCATACTATTCGAAAAAAAATTAGCCGATAAGATTGTCGGCCTGTTTTAGGGAAGCCTCGAGCACCTCTTTCCGGGGTGCGGACCTGGCAAGTACCTTCAGACCCAAAAGAAGGCTCAGCAATGCCGAAGCCAGTTCCGAAGGCTCCTGCTTTTCGTCGATCTCGCCAAGCGCCTGTGCCTCAGAAACGAGCATACGGAAGAACTGCCTGATCTCGGAGAAAGATTCCTCCACGATCCGGCCCGCTTCCTCGTCGAAGGGCGCAACTTCGAGGGCCGCGTTCGCGAGAAAACAGCCCTGCTGCGAATCCGTCTGAAGTGCATTGACGATGGTCTGCTCGAACACGTAGAGGATCGCTGCCCTTGGGCTCTCGATCTGTCTCGCGATTCTGAACAGAGATTCCCGGTTCTGCTCCCCGTACTTCTTAAGCACGCGCAGATAGATATCGTGCTTGCTCTTGAAAGTGTCGTAGAAACTGCCGCGCCCTATGCCCATCTCTGTCAGAAGGTCCTGCATCGACGTGGCTTCGTAGCCCTTCCGCCAGAAGATCTGCTTGGCCTTCTCTAAAGATTCGTCTATGTCGAACTTTTTTTCCCAGGGCATTCCCGTAATTCTCTTCCCAGTAATATGGAATGTTCGTTCCAGCTAACAAGACAATACATTGTCTGGAACGATCGGTCAAGTGCGCATCGTGATCAAGCCTTGCCGATCAGATCGGCGACGATCTTTCCCGAGCTCATCACTCCCGGGAGGCCCGCGCCCGGATGCGTCCCGGCGCCGACAAAGTATAACCCTTCGACGTCTTCGCTCTTGTTGTGCGGCCGCAGCCAGGCAGACTGTAGAAGCGTCGGCTCGACCGAGAAGGCCGAACCAAGGTAACTGTTCAAAGTGTTTCGGAAATATACCGGATCGACGTGCATCTGTGTGATGATATGCTTGCGAAGCCCGGGAAGGTAGTTCTCTTCGAGATAACCCAGGATCCTGTCCGCGTAACGATCTCCTTCCAGTTTCCAGTCGGTCCTTCCGCCAAGATGCGGCACAGGAGAAAGTACGTACCAGCAGTCGCAGCCTTCCGGAGCGAGGCTGGGATCGGTGGCCGTCGGCCTGTGCAGATACAGAGAAAAGTCATCCGCCAGCTTTTTGTCTTCAAATATGTCCTTCAGAAGGCCTCTGTACCTAGGGCCCATCAGGATCTCATGATGCGCGACGTCCTCGTATTTTCGGTCGGTACCGAAATAGATTACGAAGAGCGACATCGAATAGCTCATCTTCCTAATTTTTCGATCAGTGTACTTTCGACGGTCTCCCTCGGGAACAAGGTCCAGGTAGGTGGAAGCTACGTCCGAGTTTGAAACAACCGCATCTGCCTCGATCATCGTTCCGTCGACAAGGATCACGCCCCGGGCCTTGCCGCGCTCGGTGACGATCTTCGCCACTTCCGATTCGAGAAGAACCTTCCCTCCGAGGTCCCCGAATAATTTACCAAGCGCCGCCACAAGCGCGCCCGTGCCGCCCATCGCGAACCACACGCCGAACTTCTGTTCGAGTTCGTGGATCATCGCGTAGATCGATGTCGCAGTGAAGGGGTTTCCGCCGATCAGCAAAGGATGAAAACTGAACGCCTGTTTCAGGCGCTCGTCGCGGAAGAATTTTGAGGCGAATCTGTAGACGGAACGGTCGGAACGAAGCCTCGCCATCTGGGGTACGACCTTAACCATGTCCCATATGCTCAGGAAAGGCTTGTCGATCAGGTCGAAGCCGACACGGTAGATGTCCTCAAGTTCGGCCGCGAAGCGCTCGTAGCCCGGGATCGCGTCAGCATCGAACTTCTTTATCTCCGCCCGCAGGCGTTCTTTGTCGTCGTTGTAGTGAAAAACGGAACCGTCTTCCCAGCGGATATTGTAGAAGGGATCGAGCTTGACGAGTTCAAGATAGTCCGCGGACCTTTTCTTTCCCAGTTCGAAGAGCTCTTCGATCAGCCACGGCGCGGTGATGATCGTCGGACCAGCATCGAAACGAAAACCGTCCTTCTCGAACACGTAGGCCCGGCCGCCGAGCTTGTCCAGCTTTTCGACGATCGTTACGTCGTGTCCCTGAGCCCGGAGCCTGATCGCGGCAGAGAGTCCGCCGAAGCCGCTTCCTATGACGATGACCTTCATATGTTGGAGTTCGCAGGCGCGGCCCCGGCGGTTGCATCTGCAGGGGATTCTTTCGCTTGGTAGAACACGTCGCGGACGGCCCTGATCGTATTGCAGTGGATATCGACCGTGTCGGTGATGTCCTTTGCGTAACCGCCGCTCATCGTGGTCACGACCGGAATTCCCGAGTCCCTCGCCGCTTCCAGGACCATAGCGTCCCTTTTCCTGAGGCCCTGTTTCGTCAGCGAGAGCCTTCCGAGTTTGTCCTGCTCGTAGGGATCGGCGCCCGCGAGGTAAAAGATCAGCTCCGGTTCGTGATGCAGTACCCTGCCGAGAGCCTCTTCAAGGATCGATAGATACTCGAGATCGTCCGTGCCGTCGGATAACTCGATATCAAGGCTCGATAACTCCTTGTAAAGCGGATAGTTCTTTTGGCCGTGCATCGAGAAGGTGAAGACGTCGGGATCGTCCTTGAAAATGAACGCCGTGCCGTTTCCCTGGTGGACATCGAGGTCCACAACGAGGAACCTTTCAATTCGCTCTTCAGATCTCAGCTTCTCGATCGCCACCGCGACGTCGTTCAGCACGCAGAAGCCCTCGCCCCTGTCGGGAAAAGCGTGATGGGTCCCCCCGGCCAGATTCGAGCCGACTCCTTTGTTGAGAGCCGCGATAGCCGAGTTGATCGTTCCCGAGACGGCCAGGAGAGAACGCCGTACAAGCGCACGAGACCAGGGCAGTCCCAGCCTTCTTATCTCCATCGGGGTCAATTCGCCGTACTGCAGGCGCTCGACGTAATCGCGCGTATGTACCCGCAGAAGGTCTCCAAGCGAGGCCTCCCCGGGGGCGATCACCTGTTCAGGATCAACGGTGCCCTCGGCAACAAGGATGTCGCGCGCAAGCTCGAACTTCTTTATCGGGAATACGTGCCCCTCGCCTATGTCGGCGTAGTAATCGGGCGAATAGAAGATCGTTGGTCCCTGCATCCTTGAAATTCTAGAACACAGGGGCGAAGAGGCAAACCGGGCGATTCCGTGTTTAAAAAGGTGATGTGGCAAATGTTCGGGAAACATTTGCCACAAGATTGGCGGAAGGGTTAGCTGTAGGCAAAGCGGAGTGGCTAGGCAAAAGGCGGATTAAGCGGGCAGGGTAAACGTGCTGATGAGCAAATACTCCGCAACTATTCAGTTCATCGGCACTAGGATTCGTTCATTCGGGCGGCTCATTCCGATCTTTCTGGCTTCTCGTTCGATCGTCTTCGGGTCGCCCTTCAGATTCTCTATCTCCTCCTGAAGTACAACGTTCATCGAGTTGATCTGCTGTATCTCAGTGTTAAGTTTTCTGTATTCGAGGGCCTGCCGGTTCATTTCCACGTAAGCCCTTATGTTGACGGCGAAGCACAGCACCAACATCGTGCAAGCCACGACGCCGAGCGCCATCCAGCGGGTTGTCAAGGTGCGGGACTTTGACGCCGCGCCGCGCTTCTTCACGCTCTTTGCACGCGCGGGGTATCTATCCAAGTAAGTAGTTCCGGCCTTGCTCAAGTAATGCCTCCAGATCGGCTTCGTTTTCGGATTCGGCGTAAATCCTCACGAGAGGCTCGGTGCCCGAGGGCCTCATCAGCATCCAGGTGCCGTCCTCGAAGAGGAACTTCACGCCGTCCATTCGGTTCAGGTTTTCAACTTTGCGTCCGCCTATGTCGGCGGGCTCCCTGGCGAGTATTTCAGGGAGTGTTTCTGCGATCTCGGGCGTAAGTTTCACACCTATGCGGCCCGAGTGGAGTTTGCCGACCCTGGCGGTCAGCTCGTTCAACTGTTCAGTGAGGCTGGCCCCGCGAGCGGCGACCGCCTCGGCAGCGAGAAGACAGGCAAGAAGTCCGTCCTTCTCGGGGTAGTGGCCTTTTATCGAGAGTCCGGCGGATTCTTCTCCGCCAAGTATGATCTCGTTCCTGTTTATCAATTCGCCTATGAACTTGAATCCCACAGGCGTTTCGTGGATCGCTAGACCTCTTGATTCTGCGACCCGGTCGACCAGATGCGATGTCGCTACCGACCTGGCGATCCCTTCGTTCCATCCCCGGCTTTCCGCAAGGTAATCAGCCAACAGCGCGATCAGCTGATTGGGGGTGATCTGCTCACCGTTGCTGTCAACGACGCCGAACCGGTCGCCGTCGCCGTCGGTCGCGAGCCCAAGATCCAGCTTCTCAGCCAGGACCCTCTCCTTGAGCAGCACCAGCTGCTTTTCACCGGGTTCCGGTGAAAGGCCCCCGAAAGTAACATCGCGCCAGTCGTGAAGCGTTTCCACTTCCGCTCCGTGGTCTCTCAGGATCCGGTCCAGATATCCCCGGCCGGTTCCCCACAGAGGATCGAACGCAAGCCTCATCGACTCAGCCGATATCAGGTCGAACCTAACTTTCGTGCGAAGGTCGTCCAGATAATCAGGCTTTGGGTCCAATTCCCCCTGCTGGCCTCCGGGCGCGTCCTCCAGCGGCAGTTTCTCTGTGATTATCTCTTCGATCCTTCCCGTGACCTCAGGCAATGCCGGAGCACCGTCCGACGTCGAGAACTTGATTCCCTGATACTCGGGCGGATTGTGAGAAGCCGTGAAGTTTATTCCGCCGGCGGCGCCCAAATGCCGGATCGCGTGCGAGATCGCTGGAGTGGGCGTTTCGCCCGTGCAGACCAGCACCTCAAATCCCTTTCGGGCAGCGATCTCTGCAGAGACTTCTGAGAACTTCTCGCCCATGAACCGCGAGTCGTTCCCTACTATCAGCCTCTGCGCCGAGGGTTCGGTTTCTTTCAAATATCTGCAGATCGATTCGGTTATCAGCCGGACGTTGGCGAATGTGAATTCATTCGCAATGATCGCTCGCCAGCCGGATGTCCCAAAGCGAATTTTCATCAGTGAATTGCCCAGGCGCGGCGATCCCAATAAAACTACTTGTTCCCCAATTACTGCTTGAAGCCCGGGGCGGGCGTCAGTATTACCCGAAACGCGTTTGGTGATTTCAAAGGCAAACCTCGATACGAGTGTTTAAGCCTTTCCTGTGAGGGTGAGGGAAATTTACCACACCGCTTTTATATATGTAAAGAAGTATTTTGAATCTTGTAAGTATTTTATTTTTCAACACTTTGACTTCGCACATTCAAGTAACCTATCAGATTAGTGCTTAAATGTGAACGAAATGCGAACCACATTTCCAGACACGCGCCAATACGGCTTCCGGCCTTTGTCAGAGCGTGTTTCGAGCGTTTAGATGTGGGGACGACTTGCAGGGGATCCGGGAAAGTGAATATTCAGATTAAGCAGTAGTTTAAATTTGGGATCTCGAGTCTGTTGCCCGTCGACTGATCGTCAAAAACGCCGTGTGTCATCTTGTCCCTTTTGTTCTCGAGCCCGCACCGGTGTGTCACTTGTACACATCAAATTGATCGAGTGCTGAATGAAGATGTCGGGCAAGTGCCGTGTTTTCAATGACTTAAAAATGCAGGCGAACGTGGCACAAGGCTTGCTCCTCGATGAGGCTTGTCTCGGAAGAGTTCTTTCCAGAAATCGCAATACAGTAATTATTAAGGATAAGCTCCCCGCACTTGCTGCAGTGCGGGCGGAAGCACAGGTTTCCGGGACATAATCCAAAACAAAGTTCTGATACGGAGAAGAAAAGAAATTATGAGACCCATCAAGCATTTTGAAAAGGGCCTGACCTATATAGCGAAGGGCGCGTTCGGCGCGATCCGCTCGGTCAACCAGTTCAAGCCTAACCCCTCGTTCACTCCCAAGTGGGCGGACAAGCCCATCCTTAAGTCCTGGCAGAAATCGAAACCGACGCTCGGATTCCCGAGGACGACAGATTCGCTTTGCCCGAACTGTGTGATCGAGGCTCGCGAGTCGATCCTCAGCGGAGAAAAGGATGTCGGCATCCTGGTTAATGAGAAGGTCGGCGAGATCAAGGCACAGATCATCGAGCGCGACGGTCAGATCTGGATGATCAAGGACTGCCCGAAGCACGGCCATTTCGAAGACCTTATGGCGATCGATTCGGCGTTCCTTAAGCACATTGAGGAGCTCTTCCCGGGCCGCGACATGCGTGCCCACAACGACGAGAAGCTCCACAACCACGGATCCTCGACGATCAAGTATGGCCGAGGCGCGGTCCTGACGGTCGACCTTACGAACCGCTGCAACATGATGTGCGACCCGTGCTTCATGGACGCGAACCAGGTCGGATTCGTCCACGAGCTCTCGATGGAAGACGTCAAGGAGATCCTCGACAACGCCATCTCGATCAAGCCGCGCAGACAGATGTCCGTACAGTATTCCGGCGGCGAGCCCACGCTTTCGCCGCACTTCATCGAGGCGATCCGCTACGCCCGCAAGGTCGGCTACAACTCGGTGCAGGCCGCGACGAACGGCATCGAGTTCGCGAAATCGAAGGAATTCTGCCGCGAAGCCGCTGAAGCAGGACTCAGGTTCGTTTACCTTCAGTTCGACGGCATCGGCAACGACGCAAACTCGCACCGGCAGGTCGGAAACCTGTTTGACGTGAAGCTGCGTGCGATAAACAACCTGCACGAGGCTGGCGTGGACATCATCCTCGTCACGACCCTCGTCAACGGGATCAACAACGACCAGGTCGGTTCGATCGTGCGTTTCGCGCTTGAGAATCCTAAGAAGATCTCGTTCGTTTCGTTCCAGCCGGTCTCGTTCACGGGACGCGACGAGCACATCACGGAGAAGCGCAGGCTGCAGCAGCGTTACACTCTGTCTCACCTCGCCCAGGATGTGCAGAAGCAGGTCGGGATCACCGAGCCGACTCGCGACTGGTTCCCGCTTTCGCTGATGGGCGCGTTCGCGGACTTCGCTGACGTCGTGCACGGTCCGGAAGCCGAATGGGGCCAGGTATCCTGCGGATGCCACCCGAACTGCGGCGTCGGAACCGCGGTGATGATCAACAAGGACACGAAGGAGATGGCTCCGGTCCCGCAGTTCCTTAACATTCAGGGACTGGTCAAGGACATGCAGCACATCACCGACACGAACCGCGGCAAGTGGTTCTCGAACATAATGATGGGCCTCGCGCTCCTGAAGAACTACAACCCGTACGGGGCTCCGAACAGCCTTACGCTGGGCGGCATCCTGAAGAAGTTCGACAAGTCGTTCGGGCTCTCAGGAAAGGATTACGGAAAGGTCGACGGCTCGCGGACGATGGAAGACATCGAGAAGCGCCGCCAGGACCCCTGGAACTTCCTGTTCATCGCGGGAATGTGGTTCCAAGACCTCTTCAACTATGACTTCCGCCGCACCGAGATGTGCATCATCCCTTACGGCACTCAGGAAGGCGAGATCTCGTTCTGCGCTTACAACACGGGCATCGGCTGGAGGAACATCATCGAGCACATGCACCAGAACGCTACGGTCGCTCAGTGGTACAAGGATCACGGACGCCACGAAGTGTTTGCCCGCGACAAGAACGTCGAGCTTGAGACTGCGGATCACAGCCTTGTGCTGAACGCCGTCGACCTCGAGCGCCCGAACAAGCCCGAGATGGAAGGTCCCAAGACCGCGGCTGAGGAGATGCAGGAAATGCGCAAGCTCTATCAGCAAATGGTGATGGAGAAGAACAACATCAAGGGCGAGAAGCTCGTGCAGATCGGCGGCATCTCGAAGAAGTAAAAGCGTTGAGCCGGAAACGGCCAGCTCCGATCAAACAGAACTTTGATCGCGCCCCGCGGACAGCAGCAGTCCGCGGGGCGATTTTTTTGAGTGATGAGTAATGAGTACTGAGGACTGAGGACTGAGGACTGAGGACTGAGGACTGAAGGAAAGATACAACGAGCAATAGGAATACCCGATTGATGCCCGTTGTACGTTGGATTGGCGCGATGTTCATCGCCGCGGAGCGGCGGCGGAGGATAGCCCCGGGTGGAGCCGAAGGCGAAACCCGGGGTGAGGCCGCAACAAAACACCTCAGCCCCGGAGGGGCGAAACAGTCCGTTTCCGGAACCGTATCGAGGGCCAAATCAGTACCCCGAGCGGTAGTGAGGGACCCGATCAGTACCCGGAGCGCCACCAACGCAGCGTAAGTGAGGACTGAGTACTGAGTACTGAGTACTGAGTACTGGGGAAATGCAATCACATTATCGGGCGGTCGCAAGTCATTTTCGCTCCGTAGGAGCGCAATGTCTGTAGAGCGCGAAGCCGCCCGAATCTTATCTGCCTCGCTGCGACGACGAGGTATTCGCCGCGGAGCGGCGACGGATGATAGCCCCGGGTGGAGCCGTAGGCGAAACCCGGGGGTGAGGCGGCAACCACACGCCAGCCCCGGAGGGGCGAATCAGGTCCCGGAGTTCCACCACCGGCCCAACAAGCATCAGGGCTTGATCGGAGCCTCGATAGCCAGGTCTTTAGGCTCGTATTCGTATCTCGTGGAACTTTGACTTACAAAGGAAAACGGATCTACGATACCCCTCCGCGCTTCTTCCTTTACAAGTCTGCCTGACTTGTCCACCCAAAATGTCGATTCGGAAAACCAAATTCTCTCGTCCTTCTTGTCCCATCCATTTTGAGTGGTCCGGCTATGATATCGCTTCAGTTTTTCCCCTTCTATCGACTCTTCCTGACGTATATAACGTTCGGTTACTGGTCCCTTCCCGCCGCTAACACTTCCTCCAATGCAGGAACCGGTCGAGATGGCCCAATCTTGATCGTTCCGTTTGCAGTATTTCGTTTCACCTATTACGACAAGCTCTGTGCGCATGGTTCTCCCTCCGAAACTCATCTCACTAACTACTCGCTTACGCTCGGGCAACAAATATTCGTAGAGCCACAGCTCCGTATTCCTGAATTCGCCATTTTCATATCTTTCGGTCCTGTCCATGACTCTTCGATCGAATGCGCGAGTTTGTGCAAGAGCCTCCCGCTTCGCATCCCAGAACGCGTCCCGCGAGATCTCGGTCTCTTGAGGGAATGACGACACACCGGAAACGAACAATAACAGGACGATCACAGTGATTTTCATATTCGAATTCCTTTCCGACTGATTCGCATCGAAAACAGATCTCGCCTGCGAGAGTTGCAGACAAAACTCAAGTCGATGATCCATCGTTCCGAGGACGGGTTGCATTCCTCGACCAGTACTCGAGATCCTTAAATTCTCTTTCCAGTTCACACATATCATCCGGCCCCAGATCATATGAGAAAGCGTCTTGTAACAAGGTTCTGGCCCGACTGAGCTTATTGATCACTTTCCACTCCGTCAGAAACTCCTCGACCAGCCTGTTGTATTCGTCCTCGCCAGACAACCCTTCGAATTCTGAGCCAATCCGGTCGAGCGAAACCACGATCTCGTTCAGATCCCGAAGTATTGAAATAATGTCAGACCTGCGATAGGTGATCGATTCTTCGTCCTTATTCATCTGGCGATATTATAGCTACACCCTTAAGACCGGTCGCTACCGCTCCCGGTACTGATTCGTCCGCCGCTACGCGGCTGAGGATTTTCGGGCGATGCCGCTTGCTACAGACATTTGGCTCCTACGGAGCCGGGACCCAGTCACTAGAGAGCACCTTGCTCAGTCCTCGGTGCTTTCATCTCAGTCCTGACTCTCGCACTCCATAACGCTCGGACTACCGAAAGGGATCACCGCACTCAGCACTCGGTACTCGGTCCTCATCAAGTCTTTAAGCCCGTCGCTGGTGCTCCGGCTTCTGATGGGCTGGTCGCTACCGCTCCCGGTACTGATTCTTCCGCCGCTACGCGGCTGAGGATATTCGGTCGATGCCGCTTGCTACAGACTTTTGGCTCCCACGGAGCCGGGACGCAGGTGATAATGAAGCGACTACGCAGCCCACGGTCGTCAGCACTCAGTACTCATCTCTCATCACTCCATTCCGCCGCCGCTACGCGGTCGCCAGTCTCATGACCTCTGTCCCCTGAAGACAAGCGGTCACGTCCGCAGCTAACCGGCGCAAACGACAACGCCTCTTTCACGATTCACAATTCACGATTTACGATTTACGAACTACGATTCATGATTCACTAGTTTGATTTTCCGCCCCAAATATAGTTCAATTCTAGTTTGCCCGCGCTTCGGCAATCCGGGCAAAGAGGAGTGTGATAACCCTGGCTTACGTATCAGTTAATTACAACGAGTCCATCGAATCGGCGCTGCGCAGGTTCAAGCGCAAGGTGATGACCGAGGAGATAATCAAGGACTACAAGAAACACCAGCATTTTGTCCCGCCCGGGCAGAAGGCCAAGCTAAAATCGGCCAACGCGCGCAAGCGGAACAACAAGCGCCGCCGGATGAGAAGCTTCGGAAACAGGCGTTAATTGTCACACCACAAGCTTCAAATGATGCGTGTCGTGCTTTGAATCTACTCTGCACTTCACGCATCATCTTTTTGCAATGACAAGACGGCCAAGGATCCTCATCACCAACGACGACGGATATCATTCCGCCGGCATCATCAAGCTCGAAGAGGCGCTCTCCGAGATCGGCGACGTGTACGTCGTCGCCCCCGAATCGGAGATGAGCGGAGCCTCTCACAGCCTCACGCTCGCAAGGCCCCTTCGGATCAGGCAGCTTGACGAGACCCACTGGACCGTTGACGGCACGCCGACCGACTGCGTCACGCTCGCCCTCAATCAGATCCTTTCCGAAGACCAGAGACCCGACATATGCGCGACCGGGATCAACCCGGGAGCGAACATGGGAGACGACGCGACGTATTCCGGCACGATCGCGGGCGCGCTCGAAGCCACGATCCTGGGAGTCCCCGGACTTGCGTTCAGCCTTGTAGCGTACAGCAATCACGACTACACGGAATCCGCGAAGGTCGCGTTCGAAATGACCAGAAAGGCGCTTGGGATCGGGCTTCCGAACGGCACGCTTCTGAACGTAAACATCCCGAAAGGCGTCCCGAAGGGCGTGAAAATCACCAAGCAGGGCTTCAAGAACGCGCGTCCCGTCATCACCGAACACATCGACCCGAGGGGAAAGGCGTATTACTGGATCGGAGAGATCCGGAACGGGTTTCTAGCGGAAGGCGGCACCGATTTCGAGGCGATCGAAGAGGGATTCGTTTCAGTGACGCCTATGCGCAGCGACCTTACGAATCACGACGTGATCGGCGATCTGAAGGAGTGGGAAGCCTGATGACCGCATCCGCCGGAGCCAGGGGCAGCGACGAGTACTCGATGGCCCGCGAGAGGATGGTCAGCATCCTCCGCGACGACTTCGGCATTGCCGACGAACGGGTCCTTGAGGCGATGGGATCCGTCCCCCGCCACCTTTTCGTTCCCGGGGCATTCAGATTCCAGGCATACCGCAACAACGCGCTTCCGATCTCCGGAAAGCAGACCATATCGCAGCCGCTCATCGTGGCAAGAATGACCGAATTGCTCGAAATTCGCGAACGGAGCAAGATACTGGAGATCGGGACGGGCACGGGCTACCAGACCGCGATCCTCGCGGAGCTCGGTGACAAGATCTACTCGATCGAACGCGTGCCCGATCTGGCGAAAACGGCGGAAGAAAGGCTCGCGGGATACAGGAACGTCACGGTGAAAGCCGGCGACGGCACAAAGGGATGGGAGGCGTATTCGCCTTATGACAGGATCATTGTTACCGCGGGAAGCCCGGTAGCGCCGGAGCCGCTTCTTGCGCAGCTCGCAGAAGGAGGCATCTTGGTCATCCCGGTCGGCGATGAAAAGGGAAAACAGGAGCTCTTGCGGATCAGGAAAACGGAAAAGGGCTTCGAGCGCGAGTCGTTCGGCGCGTGCACGTTCGTGCCTTTGATAGGCGATCACGGTTGGGAGGAGTAGTTCCCTCTTCGGAGGGAGTCGAATTCGATGGAAGCGTTAATCGATCTCTTATATCAGTTTCTCGATTTCATAAAGCCCGACAAGCTGATCAACTGGCTGCTTGATCTTCTCGGCGTTTACGTCTATTTCGGGCTGTTCTTCATAGTCTTCGCCGAGACCGGGCTCGCGGTCGGGTTCTTCCTGCCGGGCGATTCGCTTCTGGTCGTAACCGGCCTTATGGCGAAGACCCTTCCGGACAAGCTCTACATCCTTTATGTCCTTCCGGCATTTCTCGCCGGATCGATCATCGGCGACAACACCGGATACTGGACCGGACGCGTGATGGGCAAAAGCCTGTTCAAGCGCGAGGATTCGTTCCTCTTCAAACCGAGCCGGGTCGCAAAGGCAAACCACTTTTTCGAGAAGTACGGCGCGAAGACGATCATTCTTGCCCGTTTCGTCCCGATCGTAAGGACGTTCGCTCCAATCGTGATCGGCGCCTCGGGATTTCCTTACAGGACATTTGTGTTCTACAGCGTTCTAGGTGGCGTGCTCTGGATCTTCTCGATGGTGCTCGCGGGATACTTCCTTGGGAGCCTCGTCGAACAGGCGCTTGGGATCAGGCTGCAGGACCACATCGAGAAGGTCGTGATCGTGGTCGTGTTCCTTTCCCTGCTTCCGCCTCTGATCGAGTACCTGAAACACAGGTCTTCGAAGCATGAAGAGCCGGAAACAGTCGCGCCCAATGCCCAATGATCAATTGTCATCGATCAATGAGATTGATCCGGGAAGTTTCATTTCCTGTTTCATTGATCGTTGATCACTGACCGATGACAATTGAACGTCGTTTGACTCATCGATGGCCGGAGCGTAAACTTTTAGTTTGCTTGTCGGGGTGTAGCGCAGCCTGGTAGCGCGCACCGTTCGGGACGGTGAGGCCGGAGGTTCAAATCCTCTCACCCCGACCACAATCTCCAAGGCCCTGGACCAGGAAGAGGCCACGAATTTCACTAATTACACGAATGATGGGCGCCGACTGACAGGCGCCCGTTTTCTTTTTGTTGGGAAAAAGCTCCGCTACGAAGATCACGAAAGAAGGGGCCACGAATTTCACGAATTACACCAACTAAAGTGGGCCACGGATTACACAGATTTCACGGATCTGGAGCGTTTGTTTGTTTAGATCCCTGATTCGTGTAATTCGTGAAATTTGTGGCTCTCTCTTTCGCGAAATTCGTGAAATTCTGGCCAGGCTTCTGTCGATTCCAAACCACGAAACAGCACGAAGGGGCACGAAGATCTTCTCTCCCTGCCCCATCCGTGAGATCCGTGTAATCCGCGGCCAGTTACCTTCGTGAAATTCGTGTAATTCGTGGCGAGCCTCCAGCGATTCCAAACCACGAAACAGCACGAAGGGGCACGAAGAACTTCTCTCCGTGCCCCATCCGTGAAATCCGTGTAATCCGTGGCTAACTTTTCGTGCAATTCGTGTAATTCGTGGCTATCCCCTACCCGAATTCCCTCACCAGCGCGCTGATCGATTCCTTCGCGTCGCCAAACAGCATCCGCGTGTTGTCCTTGAAGAACAGAGGATTCTCCACGCCCGCGAAGCCCGACGCCATCGAGCGTTTCAGCACGAACACAGTCTTCGACTTGTCCACGTTGATGATCGGCATTCCATAGAGCGGACTTCCCTCGTCCTCCCTCGCCGCCGGATTGACCACGTCGTTGGCGCCGATCACGATCGAGACGTCGAAATTGTCGATCCTCGGGTTCACCTGGTCCATTTCCTGCAAAACGTCGTAAGACACGTCCGCCTCGGCGAGCAAAACGTTCATATGGCCCGGCATTCGGCCCGCGACAGGATGCACGCCGTAGATAACCTCGCAACCGTTCTTCTCGAGCAGCTCCTGCAGCTCCTTCACGACGTGCTGAGCCTGCGCGACCGCCATACCGTAGCCCGGGACGATCAGGACGCTGGAGGCCGCCTCGAGAATGTAATACGCGTCTTCGGGCACGATAGGCTTGACCGTGCCCTCAACCTGCTGGCTGCTGGTCTTGGGCGATCCGAACCCGCTGAACAGCACATTACTCAGCGAACGGTTCATAGCCTTGCACATTATCTGTGTCAGAATGATACCGCTGGCGCCGACCAGCGAGCCGGCGACGATCAACAAAAGGTTGTTGATCGCGAATCCGGCCGCACAGGCCGCGAGTCCCGAATAGCTGTTCAAAAGCGAGATCACGACCGGCATGTCGCCGCCGCCGATCGGGATCACGAACATCACCCCGAAAACGAACGACAGCCCGATCAGCACGTACAGCCACGTCACGTTCGTCGGGTCCATCGCAAACAGTACCCCGCACGCCACGATCGCCAGCATCAAGAGGCTGTTAACTATTTGCTGACCCGAGAACAGCATCGGACGGCTGTTCATCTTCTCCGAAAGTTTGCCCCACGCGATAAGGCTTCCCGTAAAGGTCACGCCGCCGATAAGGATCGACAGGAAGATGGTCACCGCTATAAAAGCCGTCGTCGTGCCATCGTAAAGCGCCGCCCAGCCGACCAGGAGGCTGGCGAGTCCGCCGAAGCCGTTGAACAGAGCGACCATCTCGGGCATCGCCGTCATCGCTACGGTCCGTGCCGCGAAAATCCCGACGATCGAACCCGCCACGACGCCGACGGCGATCCATTTGTAATCGACGATTCCCTGGTTCAGTAGTGTCACCACAACGGCGATCAGCATTCCGACCGACGAGATCACGTTCCCGCGCCTCGCGGTCTCAGGCGAGCTGAGCTGCTTCAGGCCGAAAATGAAGAGGATCGCGGAGGCGATGTACGCGAGGTTGATCAATATTGCCGCGCTCATTTATTCCCCTCCAACTTCTTCTTCTTGAACATCCCGAGCATGCGGTCCGTGACCAGGTAACCGCCGACCACGTTGATCGAAGCAAACGCGACCGCCGCAGTCCCCAGAACCGTCGCGATGAACTCGTGTTCCGATCCTGAGGAAACGATCGCGCCGATGAGGGTGATGCCCGAAATGGCGTTCGACCCTGACATGAGCGGCGTGTGGAGCGTCGCCGGCACCTTGTTGATCAGCTCGAATCCAAGGAAGATCGAGAGGATCAGGATGAATGCGAGAAAAACTATTTCCATAGCGTTTTGGTTGGAATGACCTTCTGAATGCGGGTTAACTCGAGAGCTTCTTCACGGTTTCGTTCACGATCTCGCCGCCGTCCGTGATGACGCAGCCTCTTACGATCTCGTTTTCGAAATCGAGCACGATGTCCTTTTTCTCTTCGTCCCACAGGTCGTCTATCAGATTCCTGAGGTTCGCCGAGTACATCACGCTGGCGTCCTTCGCGACGATCTTGGTCCAGTTGCCGTCGCCGATGATCGTCACACCGCCGACCTCGACTGTCTCTCCGGCGACCGACCCCTCGACATTCCCGCCGCTTTCGGCGGCCATATCTACGATCACGCTTCCCGGCTTCATTTCCCTGACCATGTCGGCGGTCACGATCACAGGCGGCTTGCGCCCGAAGACCTGCGCGGTCGTGATCACGACGTCCGAATCGGCGATCTGCTTCTTCTGGCCCTCGCGCTGTTTGTTGATCTGTTCGGGTGTGAGCTCGACCGCGTAACCGTCCTTTGTCTGGCCGGTCTCGCCGAGGTCGATCTCGAGGAATTTCGCTCCGAGGGACTCGACCTGCTCCGCCACTACGGCGCGCGTGTCGAATGCAACGACCCTCGCCCCGAGCCTCCTTGCGGTGGCGATCGCCTGAAGCCCGGCGACGCCGGCGCCGATCACAAAGACCGTCGCCGGTTTCAAAGTCCCGGCGGGCGTCATCATCATCGGCAGGATCGTCGGAAGCTTCGAACAGGCGAGGATGACCATCACGTAACCCGCGAGGTTGGCCTGCGAGCTGAGCGCGTCCATCTTCTGGGCGAGCGTCGTACGCGGGATCATCTCCATCGAGATCGCTGTCACGCCGTGGTCACTCAGCGATCCGATCAGCTCTTTTTCATTGAAGGGATCGAGGAAGCTAATGTGGACGACGCCTTTGCGAAGCTTCTGGATCTCATCCGTTGGGGGCTTGCGGACGCGCAGCACGACATCGGTCCCCGAGAGGATCCTCGTGCGGTCGTCCGTGACCTCGGCTCCGGCCTCGGAGTAGAGATCGTTGCCGAATCCCGCGCGGGATCCGGCTCCTTTCTCGACACATACTTCCGCCCCCATCCTGACGAGCTTCTTCACATCGTCTGGCACCAGGGCGACTCTTTTCTCGTTCGGGTCCAGTTCTCTGGGAACACCAATTTGCATATCGGTCTTTCCGGATCGGCTTGAATTATGACTGAAAGTTAGGTGAGTCCCCCGTAGTAAAAATGGAACTGCCCTTACTTGTCAACCTTTGCGGGGATCTGCGGGAGATTGTATCCGACTCGGAAAGGGCATTCCGTGATGCCCGTCACGGGCGTGAGTCGGCTTTGCCGGGTATTCCGTTTAGAGCGGCGCTTCGCGTTGCCGAGGTACCGCGAACTTCAGTTTGCGCCGCGCGAAAGCGCGGAGCTCCGTCGGCCGTTCGGGCCGCCCGCGACTAGCTGAAGCTTGTCGCACATCCGTTTAGAGCGGCGCTTCGCGCTGCCGAGGTACCGCGAACTTCAGTTTGCGCCGCGCGAAAGCGCGGAGCTCCGTCGGCCGTTCGGGCCGCCCGCGACAAGCTGAAGCTTATCGCACATTCGTTTAGAGCAGCGCTTCGCGCTGTATGATCTGTAAGGCAAAGAAGAATTCCCCGGCTCCGCTAGGAGCCCGATGTCTGTAGAAATGAACACGAAAAATGCTCGCAGCCCCGTCAGGGGCTGAACCTGAAGTGAGCATCCGACTCCTACGGAGCCGCGGGACACTCTTGGGCTCCCTTTGCTACAGACATTGCGCTCCTAACGGAGTTGAAGAACGCAGGGCAGAGCGCTGCTCGAGACGGTTCCGGTTGATCGCAGTTTGAGCCGTGCTTCGCACGACTAATGCAGCGCGGAGCGCTGCTCTAAACGGGGGGGGACGCCGCGCCGGAAAGGCAAAGCCTTTCCGCACATCACGGCGGCGGAGCCGCAAGAATTCACATCGGGGCCCATCTCCCCTGAAACCATTCCTCCAAAAAAACCGTAGTTCAACGCAAATCACCTTGCCGCCGGATGACCCGGCAACAATTTCGACAATCCAGACCGAGGTAAACAGATGAGAGCCGTCATTTCTCTTTTGATCGTACTTTCTTTCGCGTTCCAGGCAGTGGCGCAGATGCCGGACACTTCCACCCGCGAGTTCCCGAAATCGCCCGCGTTCGACCGCTCGGCCTACGAGATCAAGCACAAGAAGTTCGTGCTCGACAACGGACTGACGTTGATCGTCCACACGGACCACAGCGTTCCGATCGTCGGCGTAAACGTCTGGTACCACGTCGGCTCCCGAAATGAAAAGCGAGGCAAGACCGGGTTCGCGCATATGTTCGAGCACTTCTTCTTCAACGGCTCGGAAAACTATCCGCACGGATTCCGCGAGGCGATGGACGACCTCGGCGCCAACAACCGAAACGGGACCACGAACACCGACCGCACGAACTTCTTTGAGGACGTTCCGGTTTCGGCGCTCGAGCGCACGCTTTACCTCGAGGCCGATCGCATGGGTTTCCTCGGCGGATACATCTCGAAGGAAATGCTCGAGCGTGAGCGCGGCGTGGTCAAGAACGAGAAACGACAAGGCGAGAACCGTCCGTACGGCCGCGTGTTCAGCGAGATAACGGAGAAGGTTTACCCTTACTCTCATCCTTACTCGTGGTCCACGATCGGCTCGATGGACGATCTAAATGCCGCCACTCTTGACGATGTGAAAGAGTGGTACGAAACCTACTACGGCCCGAACAACGCCGTCCTTTCGCTGGCCGGCGACATCACTCCCGAACGCGCCCTCGAGCTCGTCACCAAGTACTTTGGCGGAATAAAGCCCGGTCCGCCGCTTTCCCGCGCGAAGACCTGGATTCCGAAATTCGAGAGGGATATGCGTGACGAGATGTTCGACCGCGCCCCGCAGGCGAGGATCTACCGCGTCTACCACGCTCCCGAGTGGGCGAGCGAGGAAACCGAGCGATTGCAGCTCTTCGGCGACGTGCTTTCGGGATCGAAGAGCGCGCGGCTCGACAAGCGGCTGGTTTACGAAAAAGGCCTCGCGACAGGTGTTTCGGCAGGATTGCTCTCAAGGGAGTTGGCGGGGCTTTTCCTCGTTACGGTGACCCTCAAACCCGGCGCCTCGGTCGAAGAGGCGGAAAAGGAGATGGACTCCGTGATCGGGGAGCTCGTGAAGAACGGGCCGACCGCTGAGGAGGTTACGCGCAGCCAGAACCGCAATCTCGCAGGTTTCCTTCGAGGGATCGAGAGGCTCGGGGGCTTCGGAGGCCGTTCCGACGTGCTTGCCGAGGCGGCGACCTACGGCGAAGGAGATACGACTCGTTATCTCGACAAACTTGAGAACTATGCGAACGCGACGCCGGCGGATGTAAAGAGCTCCGCCTCGAATTGGCTTACCCAGCACCATTACACGATGGTCGTGCGCCCGTTCCCGGAATTGGCGCCGAAAGAAAGCGGTGTCGACCGTTCGATCCTCCCCAATATAGGCGCAGCTCCCGAGGTCGCATTCCCCGAGATCAAGACCGCGACGCTGGCAAATGGCCTGAAAATAATGCTTCTCGAGAGGCATTCGGTCCCTATCGTGAACGCGGCTATGGTCGTTGATGCCGGATTTGCCGCCGATTCCGCCAACAAGGCGGGAGCGGCCTCGCTTGCCTCGGACCTTATGGACGAAGGGACGGCGACGAGATCGGCCTTCGACATCGTGAACCAGCTGGACATGCTCGGATCGAGCGTATCGACGAATTCGGGACTCGACCAGTCATTCGTGAGGCTCCGCAGCACGAAGCAGAATTTTGGAAAGGCGATGGAGATCTTCGCCGACGTCATCGTCAATCCTTCGTTCCCGGATGAGCAGTTCAACGTACAGAAACAGCGTGCCGTCGCGGGCATCGCGCAGGAAAAAGCACAGCCGAACGGAGCGGCGCTCCGCGTTCTTCCTCAGCTTCTTTTCGGAAAGGACCATTCGTACGGCAGGCCATTCAGCGGTTCCGGATTCGAGAGCACAGTCGGATCGCTCACCAGGAACGATCTGATCAAGTGGCATTCCGACTGGTTCAGACCGAACAACGCGACGCTCGTCGTGACGGGCGACACGACGCTCGAAGAGGTCCGCGCGATCGCGGCAACCGCGTTCAAGGACTGGAAGACCGCTCGGGTGCCTTCGAAGAACATAGGCACGGTCGGCGCGACGAAAGGCGGAAAGGTCTATCTGATCGACAAGCCCGGCGCGCCTCAGTCGACGATAGTCGCGGCGCACGTTTCGGAACCGGCGGGGCAGTCGGACGAGATCGCGATCGAGACCGTGATGAGGAACTTCGGCGGGATGTCGACTTCCCGGCTGAACCGAAACCTAAGGCTCGACAAGCACTGGAGCTACGGATCTTCCGGATTTTTGGCGAGCGCGCGGGGCCAGAGACCGTTCATCGTCATCGCTCCGGTCCAGACCGACAAGACAAAGGAATCGATGACGGAGGTCTGGAAAGAGATCAAGGGCGTTGCCGGCGAAAGGCCGCTCGCGGGCGAGGAGTACGAGAGCATCATGCGGAACATGTCGCTCAGGCTTCCGGGACGCTTCGAAACGCTCGGATCGCTGGAAAGCGCGGCGATAGATATTCTCAACGACGGACTTCCGGCTGACCACTGGGCGAACTACGCTTCCGAAGTGAGAAACCAGACGGCGGGCGATCTGAACTCGGCGGCCGCGAGGTACGTACGGCCGGACGAGATCATATGGATCATCGTCGGCGACCTTTCGAAGATCACCGACGGCGTGAAGAGCCTCGGCTACGGAGACATCGTGAGGCTTGATGCGGACGGCCGGGTTCTTCCGTGATCAATATCTACTAACCGCAAAGGCGCAGAGGCGCGAAGGAGATCAGGGTGGGAGCCGCACTATTGCACTCCCGAATTCCCGTTCGTGAAACCGGTTCGTCGCCGAACCTCAGTATCCGGATGAGAATTTTTCTTTCCTAAACCCCTTCGCGCCTCAGCGCCTTTGCGGTTAGTTTTTGGCCCCGATTACCTCGCTACCGGGTTCCCTTCGTTGTCGAGTATCACGATCTCGCCGAGGTTCAGTTCCCTGATCCCCTGCTCGATCTTCGAGAGGTCTCCTACCATCAGCAGTGCCGTTCCGTCCGGCTTCGCGTACTTCTGAGCGATCGAATTGACCGTCGCCAGCTGAAGCTTCGAAAGCTCTTCCGGCTCGTTCTGGAGCTCGGACATCGGAAGTCCTTCCTGCCAAAGAGCGAGGATCTGTCCGGCGATCCTTCCGTACGCTTCGAACTGCTGGGCATAACCTCTAATCCGGAGCAGCCTCGCCGTTTCAAGCTCTTGGCCGGAGATCGGCTTCTCGCCGGCGATGTTCTTCAGTTCCTTAACGAACTCGACCGCGGATTCCTTGGTCTTGTCCGTTTGAACCCCGCCTGAGGCGAGCCAGATCCCGTCCTTTGAGAAGTGGTTCGGGAACGCGAAAACGCCGTACGAATATCCCTTGTCTTCCCGCAGGTTCAGGTTCAGCCTCGTCCCGAAGCCGCCGCCGTACACCGTGTTGGCAAGGCTAAGCGCGTAGTAATCTTCCGATTTCCTTTCCGGAGCCTGCAGGATGTGATTGACCACCGTCTGAGCGGCACCCTGCCGGTCGATCAGATACACCTTGCCTGCCGCGGATGAATTCGCCGGCGGGATCGTCACCGAAGGAGCCGAGCCTCCGGACCAAGATCCGAAATGCTGGCGCGCCTTCGCGACCGCTTCCTCAAGCGAGAGATTGCCGACGAACACAAGCGCCGAACTTCCGGGCTTCCAGTACTTGTCGTGAAACGCTACAAGGTCGTCGCGGGTGATCTTTTGCACCGTCGAAGGAAGTCCGCCGGTCGGACGCCCGTAAGGATGGTCCTTTCCAAAAGCGAGCATATACGCGACGCGGCTCGCGACTGCATTTGGATTGCTCGCCGCCTGAGCCAGTCCGTCAAGCGCCTGCTTTTTCTCGCGGTCGAACTCTTCCTGCGGGAACGAAGGATTTATCGCGATGTCGGCCATTATCGCCAACGCCGTGTCGAGGTTGCGTGTGAGCACTTCCATCTGGAGACCGCCGGACTCGCGTCCCGCGCCTCCGCTTATGCTGGTTCCGAGATTTCCGAGTTTCTCGTCGATCTCAAGCGCGCTCATCGAATCGGTTCCCCGACGCATCACGCGGTTTGTCATCGACGCTGTTCCCGCCTTCCCTGCCGGATCGGCGACCGCTCCCGCCCTGGTTGCAAGGCCGACAGCAACTTTCGGAAGTTCGGGTTTCGAAACGACGAAGATGTCCATTCCGTTCGGGAGCTTCGCGGTCTGGACCTCAGGCGCGTTAAACGGTTTGTCGCCTCCCAGCGGCGGCTCGATCGTGCGGTCGACCGCAACATCCGACGGACGCCCGGAGGTCTCGGGAACGAAGTGCATTCTGACCCGGTTCTTCGTGTCCAAATATTTCGCAACTGCATTCTTTATGCTGTCGCTGGTCACGTTCCTGTGCCTCGCCAGGTCATCCTCGAACTTGCCCGGATCGCCGAGGAAGGTGTTGTACTGATTTAGAAGATCGGACTTTCCGCCGAAGCCGCCGATACGCTCAAGTCCGGCGATGAAGTTGAACTCCCACTTCGTCTTGGCACGGTCGAGCTCGACCTGCGTCGGGCCTTCTTTCGCGAAACGCGAGATCTCCGCTTCGATCACTTTCTCGATATCGGCCAGATCGACGCCCGGTCGTGCGGTCGCCCACATTACGAAGCTTCCCGCAAGGGGCTGTCCGCCGCCGAAGGCGACGACATTCGAAGCGAGCTGCTGATCGTAAAGAAGCGCCTTGTTCAGCCTAGCCGAAAGGCCGTCCGTCATGATCGTCGCAAAGAGCTCGAGTTCGGCGTCGCCGGGAGCAAAATACGAAGGCGCGTGCCAGCCGTAATAGACCCTCGCCTGCGGGACGCGATCATTCACTTTGACGAACCGCTCACCGTCGAGCGTCGGCAATCCCTTCGCGGGACGTTCCAGAGGAGGCCCTGCGGGAATGGTGCCGAAGTACTTCTCGACCCATTTCTTTGTCTGTTCGACATCAAAGTCGCCCGCGATCACCAACGAGAGATTGTTCGGGGTGTAATAAGTGCGGAAGAACTCGCGGACATCGTCCTCGGTCGCAGCGGTAAGGTCCTCGTGCGACCCGATCACCGTATGCTGGTACGGATGGCCTTCCGGATACATCGTTTCACCCAGCACCTTGTACCAGCGGCCGTAGGGCTGGTTCTCGAGTCCCTGCCGGCGTTCGTTCTTGACGACGTCGCGCTGGTTGTCGAGATTCTCTTTCGTAAGCGCTTCTGGAAGCGTCGCGAGGCGGTCCGACTCGACCCACAGCAG
This sequence comes from Aridibacter famidurans, assembly GCA_024103495.1. Taxonomy (GTDB): domain Bacteria; phylum Acidobacteriota; class Blastocatellia; order Pyrinomonadales; family Pyrinomonadaceae; genus Aridibacter; species Aridibacter famidurans. The sequence continues at coordinate 42,582 of JAGFIQ010000138.1, read as the reverse complement.
GTTTTCGAGATTTCCCGAAGGAACGGTCGCGAAATAATTCGTGCGGTCCTGATTGGTCGTTCCGTTCACGCCGCCCTCAAGCAGGTTGGCTCCCGCCGCTTCGACGTACTTGAGGTAATCTTGGCTCGCATTCTTCGAACCCTGGAACATCATGTGCTCGAACAGGTGCGCGAAACCGGTTCGGCCGGGCCGCTCGTTGGCGGAGCCGACGTGGAACCACTGGTTCACGTGCACGATCGGGAGCTTACGGTCGACGTGAAGGATCACCTCGAGCCCGTTCGGAAGGGTGTACTTTTCGAATTCGATCTTCGGGGCGGCACTGGAGCCTTGCGCGTTCGCGGTCGCGGGGATCATCGGCGCGAGCAAGAGCGCGAGGATCATCGCAAAACACAATCCGCCTCGGGAATAGTTCTTCATATTCATACCTCTCGTTTTCAAAATGTTAATGGTATTGAGTTTATGAAATCAGGTACGTCGAATCAACGGATAGGTTTCGTTTGGGGAGCGCCTGGGCTCCTCTTTGCGGCCCTTTGCGGCTTGGCGTCTTTGCGGGAGGCCTTTCTGTCTTTGAGGACCGGACGATGGCCAGAATCTGAAATTTAGGGACTCTCGCAAAGACGCCAAGCCGCAAGGAACCGCAAAGAAGACAACACTTGGACAAACTCAATTATTTGTAGCCCGTTTTCCTTTGTGCGAATGAGATCTCAAACAGACTTTTACCGCAGAGGTCGCCGAGGTTCCCGCAAGGGTCGCAAAGAGATCTCTCTGCGTTCCTTGCGAATACCTTTGCGTCCTTTGCGGTTAAATGCGTGTCCGAGCGCTGCAAATGCGAAGTCTCGATCTGTCGGCTACTCATCCACGAACGTGGCGACGCTTGTCGGGGTCTCGTAGCAGCGGACCTTGTAAACCCGCACGCGTTCGTCGGCGATCCGGGAATTCAGGTACTCGTGAAAGTAGGCGGCGATGTTTTCGGCTGAAGGGTTCAGCTCTTCGTCGAAGGGAGGCAGTTCATTGAGGTTCCTGTGATCGAGATAAGCGACGATCTCGTCGGCAGCGTTTTTCAGATCGCCAAAGTCGATAAGCAGGCCTATGTTGTTCAGTTCCTCACCGCGGGCAAAGATCTCGACCTTGTAATTGTGGCCGTGGAGATTCTCGCACTTCCCCTTGTAACCGCGCAGCTGGTGAGCGGAGGAGAAGTTTCGCTCGATCATTACTTCGTAGAATGAAGGCATTTTTACCGATTCTATGGCACCCGCGGCGGGCGTACAATCTCCCGCGGCGTCACCGGGCGCCGCGCTCCAGTTCTTTCAGCGGCGTATGGCTCTTGAAATGGGCCTCGACGTCCGCGATCTCAGTCGTGATCCTCGAATCCGGAAGGCTCTTCAGGAAGTCGCGGCCGTAGCCTTTGGTCCGGAGCCTCGGATCGAGAAGCGCGATGATCCCGTGGTCGGTCGTGCTTCTGATCAGGCGCCCTATTCCCTGTTTCAAAGTGATCACCGCGCTCGGCACGCTGTACTCGAAAAATGACCGCCCGCCGTGCTCGTCGATGTACCGCGTGCGGGCCGCGACGAGCGGATCGGTCGGCACGGCGAATGGCAGCTTGTCGATGATCACGCACGAGAGCTGTTCGCCGCGGACGTCCACGCCCTGCCAGAATGAAGACGTCCCGAAAAGGACCGCGTTCGGCGTCTCGCGAAACCTCTCGAGCAGTCCCGTTTTCGACATCGTGCCTTGAAGAAAACACGGGTAATCGATCCTCGACGAAACGATCTCGTACAGCGCGTTCATCGACGAGAAACTCGTGGCGAGCACGAACGCCCGCCCCTCGGTGATCTTCAGGAGCTTCAGGATCTCGCCCGCCGCGAGCTGAGTGAACTCCTGCGAGCGCGGGTCCGGCATTGATCTCGGCAGATAAATGATCGCCTGCTCCCTGTAATCGAAGGTCGAAGGCGCCAGCAGCGTGTCGGTCCTTCCGGAATCCAGACCGAGCCGGCCACGAACGAAATCAAAGTTCCCGTTCGTCGAAAGCGTCGCGCTGGTCAGAACACAGGTCTTCACCTTGTCGAACAGCTTTTCCTCAAGAAGCCCGGAAACATCGATCGGCGACGCCCTCAGAAACGTTCCGCGGCCCCTTCGCTCGAGCCAGTAAACGAAGTTCTCTTCCGCCTGACCAATAATGAACTTGAGGTCGAACCTCGCCTGGCGGATCCTTCGCACAAGACTTTCGGCCTCCGGCACCTTGTCGGAATGAACATCGAGAGCCTTCAGCAGCCGGTCGAGCGTTTCATCAAGCGCAGTGTAGGCCTCGCCAAGCCGCGTCGGCTCGGTTTCTCCTCCTCGCGTCCGGCGTTCGATCGAATTCCTGTCGAGCGGGAAGCGGCCTTCGCGCCCCCTTCCTTCCGAGAACCTCGACCAGAACATGTCCGCGAATCCCCGCATTTTCGTCAGGATCTTCGTCAGGTCTTTGACCGCGAACGCGTCGGTGATCGGGACCGCATCAGCGTCGCGGGCGAGTTCCTCGATCTGAAAGCTCGATACCGCCACGCCGAAGTAGTCCGAAGCGATGTCCTCTATAAGGTGTGCCTCGTCGAAGATCACTGCCCCGTAGTCGGGGATCACTTTTCCGTATTCATTGCCCCGAAGATTGAGATCGGCGAAGAACAGATGGTGGTTGACGATGACTATCTGGGCCTGTTCGGCGCGGCTCCGCATCCTTGTGATGAAGCACGGCTCGAAATCCGGGCACTGCTGGCCGAGGCAGGTCTCGCTGCGGGCGTTGATCCGGGACCAGAACGGCAGGTCGTCCGGCAGGTCGGTAAGTTCCGCGCGGTCTCCGGTCTCGGATTCGAACGCCCATTCGCTGACGCGTTCGAAATGGCCCATCTCGTCCAGGCCCGAAAGGATCGGCTGGTCGCCCGATTTTTTGATCCGGTAGAGACACGCGTAATTCGCGCGGCCCTTCATATACGCCGCGCTGAACTTGGCGGGCAGGATCTCCTGGAGAAACGGAATGTCCTTCTCCATCAGTTGCTCCTGCAGGTTAAGAGTCCCCGTGGAGATGATCACGCGACGCTTGTTCTTCACGGCGAACGAGATCGCCGGCACGAGATAGGCGAGTGTCTTGCCGGTCCCCGTTCCGGCCTCGACTATCAGGTGTCTCTCTTCTTTGAAAGCGTTCAGGACAGCCTCCGCCATCTTCAGCTGGCCGGGTCTGTCCTCGTACGCTTCGTGATGGGCGGCGAGGAGTCCTTCACTTCCAAATATGTCTTTCATTCTTATTGCTTGGCGGGTCGGCTCAAAGGGAGGACCTCGATGTAGTTCGTTCGGACGTAATCTTAACAGAGATTAGCTTGTACCGCCCCCGCCAATGGATGCGGTGCCGCCGGAAATGCGCTCCGGTGAGCGGTTTCCATACCTTATCTGTTTCACCGCATCCTGCTGATTAAAATGACCTTTGACTAATCGTGCGAGAGTCTGTTAGAGTGAGCGCATTCTTCCGGACGGATATTAAGTTCACAGGCGTCCGGCAGTCATAATTCATACCTTTTTTTGTTCTTGGATCGGGGCGTCCCGCCGACGCGAACAGTGGTTTTGCAAGTGATAGCGTATTTTAGTTCTTCTTCCATCATTCATACTTGTTCATCATTCGCACTTATACATTCCAATCCTGAGTCAGGCCGCGGTTCCAGCCGTGCCTGAAAGCTGGCGCAATTGAAAACTCGAGAGACACGGCGTTGAACTGTGTTCGGCGCGAAAGGGTTTCCGCTCTTTCCGGTGATCTCTGAACTTGTAATACCCGCGCTCCGGACCGAACTCCGGGCGGGGGCTTCGAACGTCTTGTGGATCTTTCGGTTCTTCCCGTTGTTTCATAAGCCGCATTGGATTTAGACCGGTGAAGACCGGTCGCAGGAGGGTAAATCTAGATGAACAAAGCAGATGTAGTTGACGCCCGGAAAAGGCTGACGATCTCGTTGGCCGTACTGGCTTTGTTGGGAGCGGCAATATTCGTTCCTAAGCAGTTCCGGTCCGAGGCATCGACTCAAGAAAAGCAAGAATCGGCGAAACCCAACATTTTCCATAGGACCGAGAGCCACGAGCCGGGTCTTGAGAACTACGACATCCGGACGGTCAAAGACCGAGAGGTTTTTGAACTTATGTCCAAGTTCAGGAACGACGCCGGGACCAGCGGGTTCGCCATTGCCAATGTGCGGGACGGTTTTGTCCGCGGTGAAGAGTCGCTTAGAACAAGCGTTCCATCACTCAAGGTCGAGTACAACAACGACCTCCAGGTGCCCGAGGTCATTTCTCCCGACGTTTACAGGTCGGAGATCGAACGTCTTTCCGGCCGCCGCGCTGAAAAGAATTCGGAGACCCTTCGGGACTTTCTGAAACAGTACAACAGTCTTGTGGGACTCGACCCCGGCCAGATCGACCAGCTGAAGGTCATTGCGGACTACACGAATCCCAAGGGCAACATGTCCCACGTTCTGCTTGAGCAAACGATCAACGGGATCCCTGTTTTCAGGGGAGAAGTCAAGGCCGGCTTCACGATCGACGGACAGATCATCCGTGTGATCAACAACCTGGCTCCGGGGCTTGAGTACCAATCGCTGTCGTCTGATTTTGGAGACCCGGCTGCCGCAGTAAGGTCCGCGGCCGGCTACATCAATTACAAGCTCCAGGCTTCCGATGCCACGGTCAATGCGGCCGAATCTTCGGACATCAAGAAGGTGTTCGGGACCGGAGACTGGGCGACAACTGCTGAGAAAATGTACTTCCCGACCGAGCCCGGCGTGGCACGGCCGGCGTGGAGAGTTCTGATCTGGCAGCCCGTTAATGCTTACTACGTCATCGTCGATGCCGAGACCGGCACGATGCTTTGGCGCAAGAACATTACGGAAGACCAGACTCAGTCCGCCACGTACGAGGTTTACGTAAATCCGCTCTCGATGATCAACGCCGCCGACAGCGTGGCGCCTTTGACGCCCGGCCCTGTCGATCCTACTCTCGGCACGCAGGGCGCTCTGATCTCGAGAACCAACGTAACGCTGATCGGTAACGAAGGTCCGCTTTCGTTCAACAACAACGGCTGGGTCACCGATGGAGCCAACGGGGCCAACGGCTGGACCGACGGTAATGCCACCGAGGCAGGAATAGATATCGATGGAACGAACGGAGTCGACGCCCCGGTCTCGGGTGCGACGCGCGTGTTCAGTTCAGCGTGGAACCCTCCTCCGGGAAATCCGGGACCGGGTGATGCTCCGAACGTCCAGGCAGCAAGGGACGGTGCAGTGATTCAGATGTTCTACATCATGAACCGCTACCACGACGCCTTGTATATGCAGGGGTTCAATGAACAGGCCTTCAATTTCCAGGATGACAATTTCGGCCGCGGCGGTTCCGCCGGCGACCGGGTGTCCTCCGAAGGTCAGGATTCTTCGGGAACGAACAACGCAAACTTCTCGACGCCGGCGGACGGCGGCCGCGGAAGGATGCAGATGTACATCTTCACCGGACCCACTCCGCAGAGGGACGGTACGGCTGACGCCGATATCATCATCCACGAGGTGACGCACGGCCTTTCGAACCGCCTCCACGGCAACTCGAGCGGCTTGAGCACGAACATGTCCCGAGGAATGGGCGAGGGTTGGAGCGACTGGTACGCCTTCTGCCTTCTTTCGGGTTCCGACGATCCGGTCAACGGTGTGTTTGCCGGCGGCGGTCACGTTCTGCTCAACGGCTTTGGCGTGATCGGAACGGCCAACTACTACTACGGCATCCGGCGCTTTCCGAAGGCGACAATGGCGACCACCGGAGGGCCGTCGAACCTTCCGCACAACCCGCTTACGTTCGCTGACATTGACCAGACTCAGATGGACCTTACCGACGGAGCATTTCCGGCGATGTCGGGTCCGCACATCTCCACGAGCGCTTCGCAGGTCCACGCGGCCGGCGAGGTCTGGAGTTCCGCTTTGTGGGAAGTCAGAGCGCTCATGATCTCGAGGCTTGGTCATGTTGCCGGTAACGACAGAGCGATGCAGATCGTCACCGACGGTATGAAGATGGCTCCATTGGGACCGACATTTCTTCAGGAAAGGGACGCGATCATAGCGGCAGCGTCGGCTCTTCCGGCGGCCCCGGAAGCGTCGGCCGATGTGGCGGATGTCCGCGAGGGATTCCGTATCCGCGGAATGGGTTACAGCGCATCTGTTGACGCCTGCTGCGGAACGACGACGACTCAGGTCACTGAAGCGTTCGACTTCCCCAACGTCGTTTATGCCGATCCTTTCTCAGTTAGCGATGCACCTGGTGATAATGACGGCTTCCCCGAACCGGGTGAGAACGTCCTGATCTCGATCTCGGTCGAGAACACCACCGGCGGCACCGTGAACAATGTTAGCGTCAGCATAAATGGTCAGGGCTCGGTCAGCTTCGGCAACATCGACGACGGCCAGACTGTTACGCAGGATGTTCCGTATTCGATCCCGGCCTCGGTGGGCGCGGTCGCTTGCGGTTCTTTCCACAGCATCGACATCGTGGTGACAAGCGACGAAGGCGTCCAGGCACCTGTAACGAGAGAATTCAGGCTCGGAACGCCGGTCGGCGGACCCGCCCAAAGCTTCTCAAGCACGGACGGCCCGATCGACCTGCCTGCAGGACAGCCGGGCACGACCTCCGGTCCCGGTGATCCGTATCCCTCGACCATCCCTGTTTCCGGACTTTCCGGCAACAAGGTGATCAGCGTTGAACTGACGGATCTCAACCACACGTGGGTCAGCGACCTCGACTTCATGCTGGAGGGCCCGGGCGGTCAGAAGTTCATCTTCATGTCCGATGCCTACGGCTCCAGTAACCGCACGAATACGGTCGTAACAACTTTGACGCTGAGGGATGACGCGGCTGAAACAATGCCTACGAGCGGCGTACCGCCGGTCTCAGGAACCTTCCAGCCGACCAACCACGGAGCGAACGATCCGTTCGACGCCCCGGCACCGGCCGGTCCGTACGAGAATCCGGCGCCGGGCGGCAGTGCGACGTTCATGTCGACCTTCGGCATGGATGGAGCAACTATGAACGGTGACTGGAAGCTTTGGTCGGACGACGATACCGGAGCCGATCCGGGCGTGATGGCCGGATGGAAGATCACCTTCGAATCCGACGAATACGTCTGCAGCCTGGTCTCCGGACCGGCAAGGGCCGACTTCGACGGAGACGGCAGGACCGACATATCGGTATTCCGTCCGTCCGAGGGCAACTGGTACATCAACGGTTCGACTTCAGGGTTCTTCGGACTCAACTGGGGACTCGCAGGCGATACGCTGTTACCCGCTGACTTCGACGGCGACGGCGTAACCGACGTGGCGGTCGCGAGAATGACCGACGACGAAGGCCAGGCCGATTTCTACATCATCAACAGCCAAACGCTTACCTTCACGGGGTACTCGTGGGGCCAGACCGGCGACATTCCGCTGGCCGGCGACTACGACGGCGATGGTGAGGATGATGTGACCGTCTACAGACCGTCCGACAACACCTGGTACACCGCGCTCGACAACGGCACGGCTTTGATCAGGCAGTACGGCGGCGCGGGAGACACTCCGATCGTGGGTGACTTCGACGGCGACGGCACGGATGACCTGGCGACCTGGAACGCGGGCGTGATCAACGCTCAGCTTTCGGGCGGCGGCAGCATTTCGCGCAACGTCGGCGGAAACATGAACGTGACCGGAGACTTCGACGGTGACGGCAAACACGATGCGGCGTCGTACGATACTTCGACGGGAGAATGGAGGATATGGATGAGCATGTCCGACACCCTTGAGACGTATCAGTTCGGTGTTGGCACAGACATCCCGGCACCGGGCGACTACGACGGTGACGGCAAACAAGACCTGGCGATCTACAGGAACGGCGAGTGGTGGGTTTTCAACAGCCTCTCCTCCACCGTTTCGGTATCGGCATTCGGTGTGGGAGGAGACTCGGTCATTCCGTTCTCTTCGACTCCGTAAAGCAATCTCACCGGGCGGAATCTCCCGGTGCAGGTCAAAAATTACACAATGGGTCCCGTGCGATCGTACGGGACCCTTTTTTTGTCTTGCGGTCTTAGTTAAATGCCGCAAGTCTGCTAATCTTGAAAGATCCGCAAAGAGCTGAAGTCGGCACGATTCTCCGGCTCTGCGAACCCTGGGAAGAGAGAGATTTATAGCCGGTTCCTGTATTCCGGATCATCCCGCAAATGAAAAAAATGAACTTTGTCCTGCCGGCGGCGGCAGTGATCTTCGCGCTGATCTTCATTTCGGACATGTTTCGTTCCGACGCAGCTTCGGGTGGAAACTCGACACCCGGCTCTGCGGTCACGTTGAGCTCCGTCCCGGAACTTCCGAACTTCGACATCCGCACGTCGAAGTCCGACAAGGACGTTCTGTTGATCGACGAATTCCGACGGGAGGCCGGCGCCGATGCTGCGTCGATAGCGGCGAAACGGGATGAAGCGGTTCACGGCGAGAACGAGCTGCGTACCCAAATCCCGGATCTGAAGGTCGAGTACAGCCGCGAAATGTCGGTCCCGGAAGTGATCTCGCCCGACGTCTGGAGGACGCACACTGAGAGTCTTTCGGCCGCCGGGCCTGGGGCGCGTGCCGAGACGCTCAGGTCATTCGTGAAGCAGAACGACCAACTGTTCGGTGTCGACCCGGGGCAGGCAGATCTGCTTGAAGTCGTCGCCGATTACGAAAACCCGTCCGGGAACATGGCGTTTGCTCTCCTCGAACAGAAAATCTTCGGAGTGCCGGTCTTCGGCGGCGAGGTGAAGGCGGGATTCAAGAAGGACGGTTCGATGTTCCGTGTGATAAACGGCGTCACGCCGGGACTCGACTACGAGAGCATTCCGGCCGATTTCGGTGATCCTGAGGACGCACTGAGGTTTGCTGCCGGACACATCGGGCACGAACTCGGCTCCAAGCTTCCTTCGGCTGGTTTCGTTGACGACAACAAGGCGGTTTTTGGCCCCGGCGATTCCGCTCCGGTCGCCGAGAAGGTTTATTTTCCGATCTCGATAGGCGTCGCAAGACCGGCCTGGAAAGTCCTGATCTGGCAGCCGGTCAATGCGTTCTACGTGGTGGTCGATGCCAAGACCGGAGCTATGCTCTGGCGGAAGAACATCACTGAAGACCAGACCCAATCCGCAACGTTCGAGGTTTACCGGAACATAAACGGGTATATCGATGTCGCCGAATCGCCCGCGCCTTTGACCCCGGGCCCGATCGACCCTTCGAACGGGACCCAGGGATCCCTTCTTACACGAGAGAATGTGACGCTGATCGGAAACGAAGGTCCGAACTCGTTCAACAACAACGGCTGGATCACGGACGGCGGCAACACTACGGACGGAAACGCGGTCGAAGCGGGTCTTGACCGCGACGGGACGGACGGCGTCGACGCCCCGGTCACCGGGAACAACCGCGTGTTCAGCTCCGCCTGGAACCCTCCTCCGGGAAATCCGGCTCCGGGTGACTTGCCTACGGTCCAGGCCGCGCGCGACGGTGCCGTGATCCAGATGTTCTACGTCACCAACCGCTACCACGACGTGATGTACCAGCTCGGATTCACTGAGCAGGCATTCAACTTCCAGCACGACAATTTCGGAAGGGGCGGAAACGGGAACGACCGTGTGCGCGCCGAGGGCCAGGATTCCTCCGGGATCAACAACGCGAATTTCTCGACACCTTCCGACGGCGGCAGAGGACGAATGCAGATGTACGTCTTTAATCATTCGAATCCCGACAGGGACGGGACCACGGATGCGGACGTCATCATTCACGAGCTCACGCACGGTCTTTCCAACCGTCTTCACGGCAACAGCACGGGGCTCTCCGGGGATATGGCTCGCGCAATGGGCGAGGGCTGGTCGGACTTCTACGCGCACGCATTGCTTGCGGAACCGACCGATCCGATCAACGGCGTGTACACGATCGGCGGTTATCTGCTGACGACTCCAACCTATTTCGGCAACTACTATTACGGGATCAGGAGCCTGCCGAAAGCGGTGATGTCTTTCACGGGCGGAACGGGCAACAGACCTCACAATTCGTTGACGTTCGCCGACATCGACCAGGCGCAGTCGAACAACTTCGACGCGGCGTTCTCGCCGAGGTTCGGACCGAACTTCAACAGCCCGCATTACCGGGGGGAGGTCTGGTCAAGCGCTCTTTGGGAGATACGGGGGCTGATGGTCGCGAGGCTCGGCTTTGCCGAGGGTACCCGCCGGGTGCTCCAGATCGTTACCGACGGAATGAAGCTCGCGCCGTCCAATCCGACCTATCTTCAGGAGCGCGACGCGATCATAGCCGCAGCATTCTCCGCTTCCGCGTCTCCCGAGGCATCCGCGGACGTGCTGGATGTCTGGGAGGGCTTCAGGATCAGAGGGATGGGCTTCTCGGCCCGGGTGATCGATCCTGCGGCTGTGACGGTCGAAGAGGCCTTCGATATGCCGAATGTCTTCGTCGAAGAGCCCGGATTTGAGGTCAGCGATGCACCGGGAGACAACGACTCGTTCCCCGAACCGGGCGAGCCGCTCGCACTTACCGTGCCTCTTAAAAACAACTCCGGGACGCTCATAACCGGTGTGACGGTCTCCGTAAACGGCGGCCCGGCAGTAAGTTACGGCGACATCGCGGACGGGTCTACAGTGACGCGGCAGATCAGTTTCACCGTTCCGCCTCAACAGGGATGCGGCTCGGTGCTGGATCTGGACCTGGCCATCAACGGAAGCAGAGGTGCAAGACAGGAAACAAGGACGATCGTTGTGGGCGCTCCGGCCGCCGAAGTTGCGGAGAATTTCGATTCGGTAACGGCACCGGCTCTGCCTGCGGGATGGACATCCGCTCAGACGGGCCCCGGACTGGCATTCGCAACGCAATCCGGTTCCGCCGAAACCGCGCCGAACTCGGCATTCACTCCTAACAGGGGCCTTGCCGGCGGAAATTCTGGCGCGACGCTCGACTCGGTCGAATACGCCATTGCCTCGACGGCATCGCTGGTCACTTTCCGAAACCGCTATAACACGGAAGCCGGCTGGGACGGCGGAGTGCTGGAGATCAGCGTGAACGGCGGTGGATTCGTGGACATTCTCGACGCAGGCGGCAGTTTTGTCGAAGGCGGTTACAACGGCACCCTGGGCGTGAACCAGAACCCGCTTGACGGAAGAGCGGCATGGACCGGCAATTCGGGAGGCTATATAACCACCGTCGCGAAACTACCTGAGTCCGCAAACGGTCAGAATGTGCGGCTTCGGTTCAGTTTCGGCGAGGACACGAACACTTTCGCGGTCGGCTGGAACATCGACAGTCTGTCCGTTGCGGGAGAAAGCAGCTGTGACTTTACAGGCTCCTCTTCTTCCGGGGCACCGTTCGATTTCGACGGGGACGGTGCGACCGACGTCTCGGTCTTCAGGCCGAACAGCCAGCCGACCGCGCAGTGGTGGCTGCTCCGGTCTTCGGATTCCGGGACAAGGGGTCTCGCGTTCGGTTCTTCGACCGACGTTCCCGTCGCGGCCGATTTCACGGGCGACGGAAAGACTGACGTCGCGTTCTGGAGGCCTTCGACCGGAGAGTGGTTCATTCTGCGGAGTGAAGACGATTCGTTCTTCGCTTTCCCGTTCGGATCGAACGGCGACATTCCCGCTCCGGGAGACTTCGACGGTGACGGCAAAGCAGATCCTGCAGTCTACAGGCCCACTTCCGGGACCTGGTTCATCGTCAGGTCTTCCGACGGAGGATTATCTGTCGTTCCGTTCGGAGTCGCTGCGGACCAGCCGATCGTGGCCGACTACGACGGGGACGGAAAGGACGACGTAGGCGTTTACCGCGCTCCCGACAACCAGTTCTGGCTTCTGAGATCGACCGACGGCGTGAAGGCGTTCCAGTTCGGGGCTCCGGGAGACAGGACCGCCGTGGGAGACTGGACCGGAGACGGAAAGGCCGATGTCGCGTTCTTCAGGCCTTCAAGCTCTGAATGGTACGTGATCAGGAGTGAGGATGATTCGTTCTTCGCGTTCCCCTGGGGAGCGACGGGGGATATTCCTTCCCCCGGAGATTTCGACGGCGACGGGAAGTTCGACCCGGCCGTATGGAGGCCTTCGGACAGGACCTGGTACATCTTCGGAACAACGAGCGGTTTCGAGGCCGTCCAGTTCGGATCGAACGGAGACGTCCCGCTGCCTTCAAGTGTCAGCGTTCAATGATCAGGGGTCAATGAAGAGAAAACAGGATCGACAGGGTTTTTAGGATGGCTGGTACCGATAACTCACGTTGAACGGTAATTGGCAACGTGAGGAACTCGGATCAGCTACCCTATTGATCCTGTCGATCCTGTGTATCCTGTTTCTAGAGATAGAAAACAGGATAGATAGGATTTTAAAGATCGCTGATTTGGAGTTCCTGAGTTGCAAAGTACTCCTCGATGCTGTCATCCGGAACCAGTGATCCTTTCGATCCTGTGTATCCTGTCTCTCTTCTTTGTTGTCCGATCCCTGAAACCTGATCATTGATACCTGACCGTTGAATTGCTATCCTGTTTTCAGCGTTTAACCCGCTTAAACGCTTGCCTCCTACTGAAAGTCGTTGCCCCAACCCCCCTCAAGCGGATAGAATCGTAAGCCTCAAATGACACAGGAAATCAGAGAGTTTGTCCCTTCGTCCGATGTGCCGGAGCGTTCGGAAGCGCCGGAGCTTCTGTCCGTCCACGATCCGAGATTCCTCACCAACCGCGAGCTCAGCTGGCTTAAGTTTAACCGGAGAGTGCTGGAGCAGGCTCTGGACGATTCGGTCCCGCTGCTTGAAAGGCTGAAGTTCCTCTCGATCTTCTCCTCCAATCTGGACGAGTTCTTCATGATCAGGGTCTCGGGTCTTAAGGAACAGATCGCGGAAGGTGTCATCCGGACCTCTCCGGACGGAATGACCCCGGCCGAGCAGGTCGACGAGATCCGTCAACTTCTCCGGCCGATGGTACGGGAGCAGATGGAATGCCTTAACAACGAGATCATTCCGCTGCTGCACGACGAAGGCATCAGGCTCGAGACATACGACGCCCAAAGCGCGGATGTGAGGCGCAGGCTTGATGAATACTTTCTGAACGACGTATTCCCCGTCCTGACCCCGCAGGCGGTCGACGAAAGCCATCCTTTCCCATACATTTCGAGCCTCAGCGTCAATATCGGCCTGATGGTCGATCCCGATCCCGAGCTCGACTACGGCAAGATCCGTCACCTCTACGAAGAAAGCCGATTTGTCCGGATCAAGCTCCCGCAGAATATCCCGAGGCTTGTTCCCGTGGAGGAAGGAGAATCCGTTTTCGTTCACCTCAGTCAGATAGTCTCCGCCAACACGACTTCCCTCTTCCCCAACCTGCTTCCCGCGCAGCCGTACCTGTTCCGCGTTACGCGCGACGCGGACATCGAGATCCGCGAAGACGAGGCCGGGGACCTCCTCCGCACGATGGAGCGCGAGCTTCTTCACAGACGCAGATTCAGCTTCCCTGTGCGGTTGGAGGTTGTTTCCTCGATGCCCGAGGAGATGAAGAACATGATCGCGGGTTCGATCGGCCTTACTGACGAAGATGTTTACAGGATCGACGGCTTTCTTAACATTCCGGACCTGATGCCGCTTTACAAACTGGACCGGCCCGATCTGAAGGACCGTCCGATGACGTACTCAATACCGAAGGCGCTCAAACAGTCGGAGAAGGACATTTTCTCAATCCTCGCCGAGAAGGATGTTCTGGTCCATCATCCGTACACTTCATACACGACCATCACGGATTTCCTGAGCTCGGCAGCAGAAGACGACAATGTTCGCGCGATAAAGATCTGCCTCTACAGGACCGGGAAGGACTCTCCGATCATCAGGTCGCTGATGCGTGCCAGCCAGAACGGGAAACAGGTTGCTGCACTCGTGGAGCTGAAGGCGAGGTTCGACGAAGAGAACAACATCGAGTGGGCGAGGGCGCTTGAGAACGAGGGCGTGCACGTTATCTACGGAATGCTGGGTCTGAAAACGCACTCGAAGGTCGCGCTTGTGATCCGCCGTGAAGGCGACGAGCTACGGCGGTACGTTCACATTTCTACGGGCAATTACAACCCGGTCACTGCGAAGATGTACACGGACCTGGGGCTTCTGACCTCGGATGAGGAGATCGGAAGGGACGCGTCCGACCTTTTCAATTTCCTGACCGGCTACTCGTATCAGACTGAATATCGCAGACTTATGATCGCGCCGGTGGCGCTCCGGGAACGGATGCTCAAGCTCATCAAGCGCGAAACAAGGAACAAGCAGGACGGCAAGCCCGCACGTATCATCGCCAAGCTGAACTCACTTACCGACGACAAGATCGTCCGGGCTCTCTACAGGGCGTCACAGGCAGGCGTGGAGATCGATCTAATCGTCCGCGGGATCTGCGTCCTGAGGCCCGGCATCAAGGGTCTTTCGGAGAACATAAAGGTCATCTCGATCGTCGGGCGTTTTCTCGAGCATCACCGTATCTTTTACTTCGCAAACGCCGGTGATGAGGAGATCTACATCGGCAGCGCGGACTGGATGCACCGCAACCTTGACCGAAGAGTGGAAGCCGTCGTGCCGATAAAGGACCGCCAGCTGGGCGAGTATCTGAAGAACGAAGTACTCGGCGCCTATCTGCGGGACACCGCTAACGCACGGGTGCTCGGAGAGGACGGAGAATACACAAGGATCCGCCGGAACGACGGCAAGCGTCCTTTCGACTCTCAGATGTACTTCGAAGGCCACGACATCTAGACTCGCCGCACCTGCGCGGTCATTCGCCTTTTCGGCTATAATTTTAAGACTTTTGTGGATAGGAGTTAGTCAATTCACGAAGGTTTTATTGTTTTTTGGGGAGGAAGAGGTTCAGATGGTCGATCGAAAGCGCATCTTGAAAGGACTTGTTATTGCGGCCGCGCTGCTTCTTGGCTGCTACATGTTTCTTTGGCAATCTCCGGAGGAATACCGGGTTAGAGCTTCAGCCTCGGGGCCGTCGCCGTCGGTTACGGGAGCGCCGGGCGAGGCGAACTGTACGGCCTGCCACACGGATTTCCTCGTTAACAGCGGCTCGGGAAGCATTTCGATCACAGGAGTGCCGCAGACGGTCTCGCCGGGCGAGGAGATCCCCGTCACTGTCACCGTCAACCAGGAAGACGGCGTGATTTTCGGATTCCAGTTGACCGTGATCGACGAGAACGGCGCGGAAGCCGGATCGCTTTCTCTTCCCAAACAGAATCCGGCCGAGATGCAGATCGTCGAGGGAGTCGTAAATACGGACACCCGCCACTACGTGGAGCACACCTCCCAGGGCATACAGCCCAGCGAATTCGGGACAAGATCGTGGACCTTCAACTGGACAGCGCCGCTTTCGGATCCGGGACCCGTGACATTCTATGCGGCCGGAAACGCTGCGAACAGCGACGGCGACACGACCGGGGACTTTATTTACACGACCTCGCAAACGACGAATGAGGGTGCCTCTTCGCCGTATTTCGATTTTGACGGCGACGGGACGACCGATGTCTCGGTATACCGGCCGAATCCCGGCGCCGTGGCCGGAAACCGGGGGGCCGAAGGATCGTCCGCTCAGTGGTGGCTCCTCCGGTCATCTGACCAGGGAACGCTGGGAATACAGTTCGGAGTCGCATCCGATATTCCGGTCATTGATGATTACACGGGCGACGGAAAGTCCGATGTGGCTTTCTGGCGCCCTGCCACGGGAGAATGGTTCGTCCTGCGCTCGGAGGACTCCTCGTTCTTCGCCTTCCCGTTCGGAGCGAACGGGGACATTCCCGCTCCGGGAGACTTTGACGGGGACGGAAAGGCCGATCCGGCGATTTACAGGCCGTCAACGGGCACCTGGTTCATCCTCCGTTCATCGGACAGCGGTCTCGTGATCGTTCCGTTCGGCGTTGCCGCTGACAAGCCTATCGTGGCTGACTATGACGGAGACGGAACGGATGACATAGCAGTCTATCGCCCGCCTGACAACCAGTTCTGGCTGCTGAGGAGCTCCGAAGGTGTGAAGGTTTACGCGTTTGGCGTCGTGGGCGACCGATCCGCGATCGGGGACTGGACCGGGGACGGAAAAGCGGACGTCGGTTTTTACAGACCGTCGTCTTCCGAGTGGTTCGTGATCAGGTCTGAGGACGATTCGTACTTCAGCTTTCCGTGGGGGTCGCCGGGAGATATTCCGGCTCCCGGAGATTATGACGGCGACGGGAAGACGGATCCCGCGATCTGGCGTCCTTCCGACAGCACCTGGTACATCTTCGGCTCGACGAACGGGTTCGAGGCTGTGCTGTTCGGGTCGCCGGGGGATGTCCCGCTGCCCTCAAGTGTCAGTGTGAATTAACAGGGATAAAGGGGGTGAAGGAGATTGCTGCTGCCGAGTGCGAACCCGCCGGAGTGCCATCCAACGTGATTACCCGGATGCCGTAATCTCCTTTACCCCCTTCATCCTTGTTCTCCTCCGCTCTTGTGACGCCCGTCGCTTGCGCTCCGGGTAGCGATTGCCCCTTATAATTGCCATCGAACATGAAAAAGCCCGGACCTTTCGATCCGGGCGTTCAGAGAAGTAAGAAACGACTTCTAGTGGTGTGCGAATTCAGGCTGCAAGATCAGTCCAGCACGTGCAAGCTCGTACCGGCCTCTCCCGAAGCTTCCTTCCGACGTAAGGATCATCGCTATGAAATAATCCTTGCTCATCAGTCGGACGATAAAGGCTTTGCTCTCACCGGAGATCGTCATTTCGGTCAGCCTTCCGAGTTTGCCGCCGCTGTTTGCGCGGCTGGCCGCGACCACAAGCGATGAGCACTCGGCTACCGTGATCTCCAGGTCCGGGTCGGGCAAGCCCTCACACCAGACCTCCTCGACGGGGATCCCGTCAAAGCCAATTATCAATACTCCGAGACATCCGTTCGTGCGCTGCAGAATTTCATGCAGGACTCTTCTGAACATCAGCTCATCTTCGCCTTAGTTGTTCGGCTTCGGAGAAGCCGCGGGTTGCGGTTCGGCAGTCGTCGGTTCGTCCACAGGTATCACGACCGTCGGCCGTGTCTGCGTTGCCGGCTGGACCGGAGCCGAATTCGACGGCGGATTGCCAAGCGGGACAGGCTGCACCAGGAGAGCGCCTTCTTCAGCGTCGTCATCTGCAGGCGGAGCATAGTCAGGCCTGTAGATGCGGGGCGTGATGAAGAACAGGATCTCGCTCGTGTCACGCGCGGTCCGCTTCCTCTTGAACAGGTTTCCGAAGATCGGGATCCTCGAGAGGCCCGGCGTCCGGTCGACGATCTCGCTCTCTGAATCAAAGAGCGCGCCGCCTACGACGGTCGTGCCGCCGTCCGGGACCATGACTTCCGTTTGCATCCTCTGGACGCTGATCGGCGGTGCGCCGTCGGCTCCGGAGCTCGGGGGAACCGTGTTGTTCTCAGCCACGACGTTCAGAATGATCGTGCCGACGTTCGTGATCTGAGGCGTAACGGCAAGCCTGAGCGGTACCGGAACGTACTCGGTGGTCACAACGACGCCTGCGTCGGAGCTGTTGGGCTGTATCGTCGTAACAGGGATCTGCGAACCGCTTTCGATCTCTGCCGGACGGTTGTTAAGTGTGGTGATGCGAGGGGTCGCGATCGTCTTGACCTGGCCCTTCTGCTCACCGGCCGCGAGCTCGGCATTGATCGTGGTCGTACCGATCGCGCTCGTGGTAAGTGAAATGATCGTGTTCGAGACAACGTTTCCGAAGTCCGTTCCGGCTCCGACCACCGTCTCGCCGCCGTTGCCGATCGCGACTCCCGAGAGCTTCAGGCCGAGATCACGGCTGAAGTTGCGGGTCGCGGCAACGATGCGGGCCTCGATCTCGACCTGAGGAGCAGGCTGGTCGAGGAACGAGATAAGCTTGCGGAGCGCCTTAACGTTCTCAAGCACGTCCGTAATGATAAGCGTATTGGTCCTTGATTCGACCTCGACCGTTCCGCGCCTCGAGAGACGCTTCTGAACGATACCCAGGACACCCTGGTCCTGACCGGCCATCCCGCCGACTCCTGCACCGGAACCGACGTTAGCCGTGGTCTGGCCGCCCGTATAACCGCTCGAGCGTCCGCCCTGGCTGCCAAGGCTGTTGATCGCCCTTGCATAGTTGAGGCGTACGAATTCCGTGTACAGCGGAGCGCTGTCGAGCTGGCTCTCCTTGATCTCTTCGAGGAGCTTTCTCTCCTGCGCGAGCGACTTCTGGTCGGAGATCCTGAGGATCGGGCCATTGACCTGAACCCCGAGTTCCTGCGCTCTGAGGATCGAATCGAGAGCCACGTTCCAGGGAACGTCGCTGACGTTTACCGTCACCGGAACGTCCTTCACGGATCTGTCGATCACAAAGTTGATCCCGTACTGCTCGGTAATGTAGTTAAGAATGTCCCTGATGTCGGCATTTACGACATTCAGGTTGATAGCCTCACCCTGGAAGCCCGCTTCACCATACTTCATTCCCTGGTTCTGCGGAGCAACGTCCTGAGCGAGGGCCGTCACAATCAGGCTGCTGACTATAAGAAGGACAAAGATGGCCTTCGAGCCCGTTTTGCCTATTTTCTGAACAAGTGTCATTGTTTCTTACCTCATTAAGGGGCCTCTTTCGGTGTGAAAGAGATCCAATTGTGCGAGTTTGCCTTTGGCATACGGGCGGTCTTGCCTGATTTCGCCCGTTCCTTGTGATCGCCGGATTCCGGCTCTAGGACCCTTTCTTCTTGCTGGAGGACCGCTGCTTCGAGCTCTTGGAATCCTTTTTGGATCCTTCTTCGCTCTCGGCCGGAGCATTGTTCATTTCCTCCAACGGCGACATGATCGCGTCGGGAGCGCTGTCCTTGCTTCCGCTGTCGGCGGTACGCGCTCTCGGAATGTATTCGTCGGCCGGCGCGGTTCCCTGGATCTCCTGGTCCATCGAGTACTCCCGCAGGGGCTTGTTCTCGACCGAGGAGACGAACTTCTTGTTGCTCCACTTCGTTACCTTGCGGAACACGAGCTTGTTCTCCTCAACTGCCACGAGTTGACCGTCAAAGAACTTTTCGCCGGGATAGATCGTGTAAGAGAGCTTGATCGGCGTCGCTTCCACCATCGCCGCGTAACCGCGAGGCGTCTTGAAAATGCCGGTGACCGACATTTCATCCAGGAGCAGCACCGAAGTGACCTTCGGGATCGGCTGTCCGTTGATCGCAGCCCTTTCCCGCATCTGCTTGTAGTACTCGATCCTTGCTTCGATCGCGGGGGCAGCCACTACGACCGGGCCGGTGGGTTTCGAACTGCTCGACGAACCGCCTTTGCTTGAAGCCTTTCTTTCGTAGGCAGGCTTGCAGAACGGATCGCCCGCGCATTGTGCGGAAACCTCGTACGAACTGCCGCTCGCTAGCAGAAACCCGACGGCTGCAAAGGCCACGGTAAGAATTCGTTTCGTGTTTGATTTAGTCATCGTTTCTCTCACTCTCTAGTTGTGTGCAAACCAAAGGATGATCATTTTGCGGGCTGTGCGGCTGGCTGAGCGCCGGGCTTCGCAGGCTGAGCTTTCGCAGGAAGCGGCTTACCGTCCGGGCCAACGAGAGGCTTGCCGTCCGGACCCACCTGCGGCGGATTCGCAAGATTGTCAAGATCTTCCGGCGAAGCGTAGAAAGCTGTCAGCAGGAACTTCGCGTGCAGCGTCTTCGCCGGCGACTGCTTGTCCAGCTGTGTCAGGCTGAAGTCCGTTATCGACACGATTCGCTGGAGCTTTGCCATCTTGTCGAAGAAGTCGCGAAGATTCGTGAAATTACTGTCGACCTCGACTTCGACGGGCTTGGCCATTATGAAGTCCTGTTGCGTGTCGTCCCTGGGCGAGAACCTTGCGACGATGAGGCGGGAGCCGCGCGCCGTGTCCTGAAGACCCTGAAGAACGTTGGTGATCTCCCTCTGTTCGGGCAGCAGGACCTTGAGCTCGTCGTATTCCTGTTCCTTGGTGGCATACAGGGACCTGAACTCGTTTATCCTCTGGGTCGCTATCTGCGCAGCCTGGTTCTTGGCCTGAAGCTGTGCGACCTGATCGTTCAACTGGCCGACCTCTTCGCGCATTCCCGCAGTCAGGAAGTACCAGACCGTTAGATAGATCAGCGATCCAATGCCGACCAGAAGTATGAGTTGCCAGTACCAGGTTAGTGATTTGAGTCTGTTCATCGCTTCAACGTCCTTGTTTCTCGGCTTTTCCGCATAAGGGCTTCAAGCTCGTTGATTTGTTATCGGCTTAGGACTTCGGTCCGGATACGGACTGATCGTTCGCTGCGGGTTGAGAGCCGGCGTCGGCCTCCAGAGTGGATCCGGAAGAACCGGCCTTTTCGGGTGTGTAGGCGCACCTGATGGTGAAGTCCACGACCTCAAGAGCCGGAGGCTCGTCGCCCGCGGATGCGGTCTTCGCCGCGATCTCCTTGCGCTGGGTCTCGATCCCGAGGTTTGTGAACAGGCCTCCGGAGAACTCCAGACTGCGGCCGAACTGCGTGATGGCGAGTTCGTTCTTGGAGCTTCCCTTGATCGTGAGCTGATCCCCTGCCTGTTCCACGCTTTGAAGGTGGATGTCCGGGGTCATCTTGATCCTTTCGCGAAGCGCTTCAAGCACCGCGCTCGGTCCGGCCTGCGAGTTCCGGAGTTTCTTGATCGCCTCGATCCTCAGATCGATGTTCTTGATCTTGGCCTCCAGTTCGCGCTGTTCCTTCATTACCGCTTCCAACTCGGCGGCCTTGCGCTTCTGCTCTTCAAGCTGGCGCTCGGCTTCCGCCTTCGCACGGACCGTGCTGATCACGTCCCAGCCGATGACCCCGAGGGTCATTGCGAACACGGCGATCGCAAGCAGGAGCAGTCGGGTGACCGGGCTGGAGGTCTTGCGTTCGACCGCTACGACCGCGCCGCCCTGTCTTTCGGTAACAGAATTGAGCAAATTGAATCTGATCATTTGGCTTCTACTCCTCTCAATGCGAGCCCAACGGCTACCGCCATTTCGGGCATGATCTCGCTAAGGTAATCGGGATCGAACTTCTTCGGGTCCACGTTGATCTGGCGAAACGGATCGAGAACCTCGACCGGGATCTCAAGCTTCTTGGCAAGTTCCTCCCGGAGGCCGGCCATTTTCGAGCCGCCGCCGGAGATGAGGATCTTCTCGACCTTTATGTCGTCGTTGTCGCTCGTCGCACGGTAAAAATCGAAGGTCTTCTGGATCTCCATCGCGACCATTTCGGTGACGTTGCTGATCAAAGGCTCGATAGCGGTCTCGTCCACGTTGTCCATGGCCTCGGGAACACCGCGCTTGACGGCCTCGGCCTGCTGATAGCTGAATCCAAGATTCTTCTGAAGAATGTCGGTGAACTGGCTGCCGCCGATCGTCATGTCGCGCGTGAAGAGCGATTGGTTCCCTTTAACAATGTTCACGTTCATCGTCGAAGCGCCGATGTTCAGGAGCGTGACGACAGTGTCGGGATCGGGCTGGTAGTTGACCTCGTAGCAGTTCTGGAGAGCGAATGTGTCGACGTCGATGACGATGGGCTGCTTTCCGGAGAGCTGGATTGCCTGCTTGATGTTGTTAAGCCTTTCCTTCTTACAGGCGGCTATCATCACGCTGGTTGCGTCGACGTCCTCGTCCGTGACGTGATAGTCGAGGCTGACCTCCGACAGGTCGTAGGGGATGTGCTCTTCCGCGTGCCAGTCGATCGACTCTTCAAGTTCTTCCCTGCTCATCGCGGGAAGGACGATGTTCTTGATGATGACCGAGTGTCCGCTCACCCCGGTGACGACCTTCGGGGCCTTGACGCTGCTATCGTTGCAGACGATCTGGATCGTTTCCGCGACCGCGTTGAGCTCCATGATCTGGCCGTCGACGACCGTTTCGTCCGGGAGATTCTCGAACCCCAGGTTGATCAGGGTAAGATTGTTCATCTTGCCGTCGAGCTCGACGACCTTTACTGAACTTGAGCCGACATCCAAACCGGCAACGCTTTTCTTTTTACCGAACAGCATTATTTTAGTTACTCCTTAGGGCTTCTGGGTCAATCTCTGTGTTGGGTGTGAGCGGTTGATTGGAAATGGTCGATCACAGAATTTTAGCCGTCTGCAGGTTGGTGCCACCTGGTTCGGGTTGACGGAAGGGACAGGATTTGCGAAATAGGTCGGATCGGAGTGTCTGACCAAAATTCTGTGATCGGTACCCGTTTAGAACGATGTCTGAAGATCGGAAGGCTCTATCGGGCTTGAGTGTTCGATGTGAACGTATGCTTTCATCTGAAGCTAGGTGGCGATAGGATCCAACACGTCCGTGTTGTCACTTAACAAAGCTACACGATTGACAAAATGATGTCAACATCTTTTTACAGTGTTTAACATCAGGCTGATCGAAATCCTTTCAGAAAGAATTGAGCGTCGTTCAGAGTGAACGCCGGCCAGCTGTTAACGATGCGCCGATCCGGTCAGATTAGAAGTCCCTAGATGGCCCGTGCGGTCAGATTGGGAGATCCCGGCGGGAACAGGTGTGAACGGCGAGAACAGCTTTATATATGTCAGTGACGGGAATCCGTTCGCGCGGCCGAAATGTGTCCGGAGGGCGGCCATCTGCGCGAAGCGCGTTCAAAACAAAGAGGCGAGCCGGAATCGGCCCGCCGTGGGCGGAGGATCTCCCGCCGGCTTCGCCCGTGAGGAACGGACGCCGCCGGCAAGGAGAGGGAACCGGTGCCAAACGGCTCAGTTGCTGCCCACTTCGTTCGCGTCGAGGACCCACTTGGACCAGAGGTGCTTCCGTAGTTCCTTCGCAAGCTGATCGTCGAGTTCCTCGAGTGCCTTTAACTGCTCGGTCGCCTCGCGCCGCTCTCCCCGCTCGATATGCATAAGGCCGAGGTTGTAAACGGCGTTAGCAAAATCCGGTTTCAGGCGGACGGCTTCCTTGTAATAGCTGAAGGCCTCTTTCTTCTTGCCCATATCGTCCACGACCACTCCCAGGTTGTTCAGCGTCTCCGCGTCTTTCGGGTTTATCTTGTGGGCGCGCTTGAGGCTCTCGTACGCGTCAGACTTCTTGCCTACCTTGTACAACGTCACGCCCATCGAGCAATGCGCCTCGACCATTTCCGGCTGAAGCTTGATCGCCTTCCTGAAGAGTTTGAGCGCCTCGTCATAATCCCCGAGCCTGTCGAGCGAGTTGGCGTAGTTGTTCAGAGTGATCGCGTCATCGGGCGCCAGCTCGAGCGCCTTCTTGTAATAGCGCGTGCTTACCTCGTGCCGCTCCGCAAGGCTGTAGACCTCGCCGATCGAGGCATACGCGTCCGCGAAGCCCGGCTCGTCCTCGACAAGCTTCTCAAACTGCTCGATCGCCTCGGGATACTTCTCGAGCTTGATCAGGGACCGTCCCAGGTTGTAGCGGCAGACAAAGCATTCGGGGTTTGCGGCGACCGCCTTTTCAAAATATGTACGAGCGGCGGTGTAGTTCCCGGTCTCGAGGCCGGTCTCGACACCGAGTCGGTTAAGAGAGACGAAGTCCGTGGCGGTTTCCGCCTTTTCATTCGTAAAGGACTTAACGGCCGGCTCGTCCCCTATTTGAAGCGTGCGGCCTCTGAGCTGAGCGTTTACCTGAACCGTAAGAATGATGAATGCGAGCAGTATGAAGGTATTTCTCATTGTCTTCTCCAAGACGCGACCTGCGGACGATTCGCGTCGGACCAGTTCGGAGATCGGCGCCCGGAGGAAGAGTAAAGGCTTGCGTCCCGCCGGGTACCGGTCTTGCAAAATGAATGCGGTATCAATAGTCCAAGCCTTCTGAGCACATTACACCGATTGTCCCGGCTTTATGTCTCAATTCTCGCTCTTTTGATAATTGATTGAGGAGATTGGGGTTAGAAGTACAATTGGGCGGATTTTATACGAGGGGACGGAGGGGGAGAGGAGTGTACGGAGAACCTTCTAGCCCGTTTAGAGCAGCGCTTCGCGCTGCATTTCAGCCCGGAGGGCTGCTCTAAACGGAGCATTCTGTGTCGCTGGTGACCACAGCGCTTTGCGCTGCATTGCAGCCCGGAGGGCTGCTCTAAACGGCGCCGGAGGCAGATGCTGATCCGTCGTCGCGTCCGCGGCCTCGCTCCTACGTCATAGGATCCGTAAACCGGAACCTCAGGACCCGCCTTGAACCTGGAACTTGAAAGCTGGAACTTTCAAGCCTCAGGCAGCAGCTCCCAGTACCCGACATCCACCCAGCGGCCGATCTTGTAACCGACCTCGCGGAAGTGCGCCACCTTCTTGAAGCCGAGCTTTTCGTGAAACGCGATGCTCGCGTCGTTCGGCAACGCGATGCCGGCGAGTATCGCGTGCGTCAGCGTTTCGTGCAGTTCGGTGAAGAGCCGGTCGTACAGGCGCGTCCCGATCCCTCTCTGCTTGGCGTCGTTCTTTACGTAGATCGAAACCTCGGCGGAATGCTCATACGCCTGGCGGAGCTTGAACTGGGCGGCGAACGCGTATCCGAGAATGTTTCCGTCGTCGACCGCGACAAGGAAAGGATATCCGTTCGACACTTCCTCGATCCTCGCTTCCATTTCGGAGGCCTCTACCGGTTCGGTCTCGAACGTGTGGTGGGTGAACGTGACGTAATGATTGTAGATCTCGGCGATCTGCGCTGCGTCGTCCTTTGTTGCGTGGCGGATATCCATCTGGCTGACCTATAGTAAATCGTGAATCGTAAATCGTAAATAGCGAGAAGACCGATGAGAATTGAGAGTTAAAAATGGAGAGTTAGTTTGAAATTTCCGTACAGCAATCTAGGCCAAGTAGAGTTTCGATCCTGAATAATTAGAGTTTCGATCCTAAAGTTGACGAATGCAATAGCTCATCGCGAATAGCCGGAAACATCCTCAATCTTCAATTCTCCATTCTCCATTCAGGATCTCCGATTCACGATTTACAATTCACGATTCACGATTCACGATTCACGACCCGCAACCTCCATCTTCCCGACGCTCGCCCAGTGGACCTCGTCAGGGCCGTCCGCGATGCGAAGCATCCTCGCCGTCGTCCACGCGAACGCGAGCGGGAAATCCTGCGAGACCCCCGCACCGCCGAAGGCCTGGATCGCGCGGTCGATCACTCCGAGCGCCATCGAAGGCACCACCGCCTTGATCATCGCGATCTCTTTTCTCGCCGCCTTGTTCCCTTCCCGGTCCATCATCCAGGCGGTCTTTAGGACAAGCAGGCGCGCCTGATCGATCTCCGCCCTGGAACGGGCGATCCACTCGCGGACCACGCCCTGTTCCGAGAGCTTCTTACCGAACGCGATCCTTTCGTTGGCCCTCTTGATCATCAGCTCGATCGAACGCTCCGCGAGACCGATCAGGCGCATGCAATGATGGACCCTTCCGGGGCCTAGCCTCCCCTGAGCGATCTCGAATCCGCGCCCTTCTCCGAGAAGCAGATTCGACTTCGGCACGCGCACGTTATCGAACACCACTTCCGCGTGCCCGTTCGGAGCGTCGTCGTATCCCATTACCGTCAGTGCCCGCTCGACCTCTACTCCTTCCGCGTCCATCGGGACAAGGATCATTGACTGCTGCAGGTGTTTCGGTGCGCTCTCATCAGTCTTTCCCATAAAGATGGCGAGTCTGCACCGTTCGTCGATCGCACCCGTCGACCACCACTTCCTTCCGCTGAGGACGTATTCGTCCCCGTCCGGCTCGATCGAAGCCCTTATGTTCGTCGCGTCCGACGAGGCCACTTCCGGCTCTGTCATCGCAAAACACGAACGGATCTCGCCTTCGAGAAGAGGCTTCAGCCAGCGCTCTTTCTGCTCATCGGTCCCGTACATATGCAGGACCTCCATATTCCCCGTGTCAGGCGCCGAGCAATTGAAAGCCTCCGCCGACCAGTACACGCGCCCCATCTCTTCGGCGAGAGGAGCGTAATCGACATTGGAGAGTCCCGAAACTTCGGGAAGGAACAGATTCCAAAGTCCTTCCGACTTCGCCTTCGATTTGAGGTCTTCGATCAGTTCAAGCGGCTTCCATCGGTCACCGTTCGAGATCTCCTCCTGATACCGTCGCTCGTTCGGATAGACGTGCTCCGCCATGAACCGCCTGACGGCGGAGAGTTTTTCCTTTGAAATTTGCGAATGGTCGAAGTCCATATCAATCGATCATCGATTCGAGCTTTCTGAGCGCTTCAAGTGAAGGCCCTTCGAACTTCGCGCGAAGAGCCCTTCGTCCGCGATCCAGAAGAACCTGAAAATCTCCTCTCGCCTGCGCGTCCTTCACGACGCCGAAGGTGTAGTCCTTGCCCGGCACGTCGATATCTTCGGCATCGTCCGAGGAGACCTGAAGAAAAACGCCTGAGTTTGATCCTCCCTTGAACGCCTGCCCGGTCGAATGAAGAAACCGCGGCCCGAACTGCAGGCTCACGGAAACGCCGTACCTCTCGACGATCGCCGTACGGATCCGTTCGAGGAGCTCGATGTTCTCGTCGTTCATATCGACATAGGCGAGTATCGCGGCGTGGTCGCCGGGGCTGATCCTATCGAAGTGCGCGTTTACGATTCCTTTCGCGTCGCCGATCTCGCCGATCGCGACCCTGTTCTCGGCGTTCGTGAAGAATGTGAAGCCGTCGCCTTCGAAGAACTCTTTCTCTTCGGGAAGCTCGCCCGTCTCCTCGTATGCATCGGTCAGCTTTCTCGCCTCGACCTTCGCCGATTCGACATCCGGCTGATTGAAAGGATCGATCCCCATCAACGCTCCCGCAACCGCCGTAGCGAACTCCCACCTGAAGAACTCGGCGCCGATCCCGGTCTTCTCGTCCATCTCGATCGTTATCACGGGCTCGCCCGCGGCCTTCAGCAATTCGACAAATTCCTCGTGGTCCTGTGCGAAACCTTCGCTCGTGCGCAAATAGGCGGACACGCGGTCCTTTCGCCCCGGGTTTCCGGATACTGTGCCGCCGAGGTCGAACGGGATGATCGCTTTGCCTTCCTTTCCCGTGCTTTCCGCGATCAGCTGTTCCATCCAGGCGCCCATCGAAGACACGGAAGGAGACGCGAGGATCTCAAGCTTGTCCCTTCCCTCCTTCCAGCACGTCCCGAGCAGCGCTCCGAGAACCGCACCAGCGTTCATCGAAGGCTCGCTTCCGTAACAGTCCTCCGCCATACGCTCGCCGGCGGCGATAATCGCCGCGGTGTCGAGTCCCATCGCCGAAGCGGGAGCCATCCCGAAGACCGAAAGCGCGGAGAACCTTCCGCCGATCCGCGGATCTCCGAGAAACACGTTCCGGAATCCGTCGCGCTCGGCAATCGCTTCGAGCTTCGATCCCGGATCGGTGATAGCGACGAAGTTCCCGCCGGCGTGCTGTTTCCCTTTGGCAGCGGATACGAGATCAAAGAAATGATCGAGAAAGATGTTCGGCTCGAGCGTAGTTCCGCTCTTGCTGGCGACGATGAACAGCGTCCGCGCGGGATCGATAGCGTGCGTCAGCCGTGCGACCTGGTCGGGTACCGTCGAATCGAGCACGTTGAAATGCTCGACTCCGAATACCTTCGACAGGACATCGGGGCAAAGCGAGGAGCCTCCCATCCCCAGAAGTGCGATGTCGTCGAATTCTTCAAGGGCGTTCGAGATGGCCTCGTATTTGGACAGATCGGCTTGCTCGCGTTTCGGAATGTCGAGCCAGCCCAGCCACTTCCCTTCTTCGCCTCCGGTCCAAGGGGACGCGTCGCGCTCCCAGATCCTTGAGATCAGGCGCTCTTCCTTGATCCGCGCGAGCTCTTCATCGAGCTTCGCCTGCAGGCCTGCAGGCAGGACCATCGAAAATCTCTTCAGCATAGAGACAATCTATCAGACAAATTTCGAAACTCGGAATTCAACCGCAAGAATCGGATAGATTTCGATTTCAACGGCGGATAAACTTGCGGCTATGGAACGAGAGATCTTCTGGAAAGCGGTGGCTGATAGGGACGAGCGGTTCAACGGCGCGTTCTTTTACGGAGTGGGTTCGACCGGGATCTACTGCAAGCCGTCGTGTTCGGCACGGACGCCGAAGCGCGAGAACGTCCGGTTCTTTTTCGACACGGGCGCGGCGGAGCAGGCGGGTTACAGGGCCTGCAAGCGGTGCAGGCCGGCGAGCGAGAAACCGGATGCGGCCACGGAAGCGGTGATCCGCGCGTGCGAGGTCCTGGAAGAATCGAGCGACATTTCATTGGCTGATCTCGCCGGCGATGCGGGTATGAGCCCGGCGCATTTTCAAAAGGTGTTCAAAGAGATAATAGGCGTCTCGCCAAGGAAGTACGGAGAGGCGGTACGGATCGGAAAGTTCAAGGAAGGTATAAGAAAAGGAAACGAGGTGATCGACGCTATGTACGACGCGGGATACGGCTCGAGCAGCCGGCTCTATGAGAATGTTTCGGAGAAGCTGGGAATGACCCCGGCTACATATAAGAAAGGCGGGATCGGAATGAATATCGAATACACGGTTGCCGACTGCGAGCTCGGCAAGATACTTGTGGCGCGGACAAAGAAAGGCATCTGCGCGGTGAATTTCGGCGACAGCATGAAAGGCCTCGTCGAAGGTCTGAAGGAAGAATACCCGGAAGCGGAGATCTCCCGCGAAGACGGCTCGGTCTCGAAATACCTCGAAGCGATCCTTGAGAACATTAAAGGAAGCCGAAAAAGGCTCGTGCTTCCGCTCGATCTTCAGGCGACCGCGTTTCAGCTTCGGGTCTGGGAGGCGCTGCGCGAGATCCCTTACGGCGAGACTGTCTCCTACGCCGACATCGCTAAGAAGCTCGGCAATCCGAAAGCGGTCCGCGCCGTCGCGGGAGCCTGCGCCGCAAACCGTGTCGCGCTTGTCATTCCCTGCCATCGTGTCGTGAAGAGCAACGGCGAGACGAGCGGATACCGATGGGGAAAGAAGAGGAAGGAGAAGCTGCTCGCGAAGGAAAAGGTGAATGCATAGAGGCGGGCGGATTTACGAACGGGCGGTTTGAAGATATCATCCGTGGCTATGAAAAACCTGATCGTCTCGGTTGCCGCATTACTCCTCTTCACTTCAATTGTCTCGGCCCAGAACGGCTCTTGCTGGGCCGACGTCAAGATCCCAGAAATGTCGTTCTCGGAAGAGGTCAAAGCCGAGTATGAGGCGAACCTCGCAAAAGCGAAGGCGGACTTCGAAGGGAAACCCGAAAGCGCGGACGCCGCGATCTGGTACGGCCGGCGGACCGCATACCTTGGCAAGTACAAGGAGGCTATCGGGGTTTTCACGAAGGCCTTAGAGAAGCATGCGAACGACGCGAGGCTTTTCCGCCATCGCGGCCACCGCTACATCTCGATCCGGTGCCTGAACGACGCGATCGCTGATCTGAAGAAGGCGGCCGAGCTCGTAAAAGGCAAGCCCGACGAGGTCGAACCCGACGGGCTTCCGAACGCCAGGAACATCCCCACATCGACGCTTCATTCGAACATCTTCTATCACCTCGGTCTCGCATACTACCTTCAGGGAGATTTCGAGAATGCTCTGAAGGCATACGAGGAATGCCTGAAGGTCTCAAAGAACCCGGACATGTTCGTCGCGACCCAGAACTGGCACTACCTGACGCTGATGAGACTCGGGAAGAAGAAAGAAGCGGAGAAGGTGCTGAAATCGGTGAAGGACGGGCTCGACATCATCGAGAACGACAGCTACTACAAGCTCCTGAAGCTGTACGCCGGGAAGGTCAAACCCGAAACTCTTCTGACAGAGATCCGCGACAGCGGGGACGGTCTGCAGAACGCGACGATGGGCTACGGTATCGGCACCTACTTCCTGATCCACGGCGACAAGGAGAAGGCGGAGACGATCTACAGGAAGATCCTTGAAACGGACCAGTGGTCGAGCTTCGGGTACATCGCCGCGGAGGCTGAACTGGCAAGAAGGTAGGGGCGGGGCTTGTTCCCGCCCGTCGGAACGCACGCCTATCGCAACCGTTTAGAGCAGCCCTCCGGGCTGCA
Organism: Aridibacter famidurans; assembly: GCA_024103495.1. GTDB lineage: Bacteria > Acidobacteriota > Blastocatellia > Pyrinomonadales > Pyrinomonadaceae > Aridibacter > Aridibacter famidurans. The sequence continues at coordinate 12,542 of JAGFIQ010000138.1, read as the reverse complement.
ACGCGAAGCGCTGCGGAATTGTTATGCCCCTCGCTCGCGCTCGGGGTTCCGATTGTGTGCGGGGTTCCGATTGTGCTCGGGGTTCCGATTGTGCTCGGGGTTCCGATTGCACAGCCCCTCCGGGGCGGGTCACATTTTTTGCCCGATACCCCGGGCTGCGCCTGCGGCTGGCCCGGGGCTACCTTCCGTCGCCGCTCCGCGGCGAAGAGAAACTAAAGTCACGACGGGCGGGGACAAGCCCCGCCCCTACAACTCGCCAAACTCGGCCAACTCACTTCAAATACTTCTTCTTTTTCAACTTCTCCGGGAGCAGGCTCTCCGAGGTATACGCGTCGTAGCCCTCGCCGTACTTCAGGTCCTTCATCAGGCGGGTCGGAGCGTTGCGGATCTCCAGAGGTATCGGGAGATTGCCGTGCTTCTTCACATCCGCCATCGCTTCTTTCAGAGCGTCGTAAGCCGAGCGATCTTTCTTGCAGCCCGCCAAATATGCCACTCCGTGGGCGAGGTTGATCGCGCATTCCGGAAGTCCGATCGTCTCGACCGCGCGGAAGACCTCATTCGCAACCACGAGCGCCGTCGGCACCGCGAGCCCTATGTCCTCCGAAGCAAAGATCACCATACGCCGCGCGATGAACTTCGGGTCCTCGCCCGAATCCAGCATCCTCGCCAGGTAATACATCGCCGCGTCCGGCTGGCTGGCACGCATCGACTTAATGAAGGCGCTGATCGTGTTGTAATGCTCTTCTCCTTTCTTGTCGTACCGTAGGTATTTCGACTGGAGCGCGTTCCTGAAGTTCTCGACCGACAGCTCGCTGTACAGGTCCGAAGTGTTCTCGATCATCGTGATCGCCTGCCGCGCGTCGCCGTTCGCCATCGCGATCAGCCATTCCCGCGCTTCGTCGCCGATATCAACGCCGGTCCGGCCGATGATCTCCGACATTTCCTCGTCGGCAAGTTCGTTCAGCACGAACACTCGAAGGCGCGAAAGCAAAGGCGAGATGACCTCGAAGCTCGGATTCTCGGTCGTCGCGCCGATCAGGACGAGTTCCCCGCTCTCGACGTACGGAAGAAGAAAGTCCTGCTGCGCCTTGTTGAATCTGTGGATCTCGTCCAGAAACAGGACCCGCGGCCGCCCGTCGGTCACGGGGGAATCGACGATCTTCCGTATGTCGTTCTTCCCGGCCGTCACGGCGGAGAGTTCGTAAAGCTCTGCCTTGATAGCCTTTGAATAAATGCGGGCGAGGCTGGTCTTGCCGACTCCCGGCGGACCCCACAGGACGAACGAGAAGATGTGCCCCTGCTCGATCGCCAAACGGATCGGCTTTCCCTCGCCGACAAGGTGCTCCTGCCCGACGAATTCCTCGAGAGTCTTTGGTCTGATCCTGCTGGCAAGCGGTTCCATTGGGTTGCGGATCAGGAGCGAAGCCACCCTTCAAGCATCTCTTCCTGCCGGTGAAACGCCTGCTCGGGCTCGCCGCCGCTTGTCATAGGCGACTTGAAAAAGACCGACAACTGCTCCTGGACACCGCCTTCCCCGCGTCGCGCGGCAAGATCGAGGCACCGCGCGATCTCGATCGCGAGAGGCGCCGCAAGGATCGAATCGCGGCAAAGAAAATTGACCTTTATCTGCATCGGCTGTCCGAGAAAACCCGTTACGTCGATATTGTCCCAGGCTTCCTTGTTGTCGCCCCTCGGCTTGTAGTAGCGAATGTCGACGATGTGATCCTCGACCTCGTAGCCGAGGATGTTCCTCAGGACGGAGTGCTTGGTCTTGACCTTGGACCTAAGCGAATCCTCATTGGACAGCGCGAGCCCGTCGCGATTTCCAAGAATATTGGTCGAATACCAGCCGTCTACCTTCAGTGCCCGGGACTTCAGCGCGGGCGCGAGCACGGTCTTGATGAACGTTTGCCCGGTCTTTCCGTCCTTTCCCGCGACAGGGACGTTCCTTTCCTCCGCGAATTCGACCAGCGCCGGGATGTCGGCCGCGAGCGACGGTGTGAAATTGCCGTACGGCACGCCTTCCGCGATCGAGGCATACGCGTAGATCATCGCCGGCGAGATCTCCGGAGCTCCCTTGTCGAGACCGCGTTCAAATGCGGCGAGGGCTTCAAAGAGAGGAGATCTCTCCAGAGGAAGTTTCTCGGTAGACGCGAGGTTGATCACGACGACCCTTTCGCACGACTCCTTGAAGCTGCGTATGTCCTCGCGGACGCGATCGACCGCAGTCCTATGGTCTTTCGCCTCGAACACATTGTCGCCCTCGATATTGGCGAGAAACTCCCTGCTCGCAACAGCCTGCCGGGGCCGCACTGCTTTCAGCGCGGGAGCGGAAGCGACAAATTGTTTGTGCGAAAGAACGTCATGCGCCTGGGCGGCTTCGGCGAGATCGGCGGAGAAAAGGTCCCACCCGGCGAACGAGATCTCGTCGTAGCCGGCCAGTCCGCAATCGGCGTCTGCCAGAGGGAGTCCCTCGGTGCCGATGGCGCCCTGCCGAAGAAGTTCCAGGCCGGCGACCATCGTCGTCCCGACAGCTCCGCCGAGGCCTGTGACCGCGATTCCGAGTTTCCGTTTCTCCATAGAAACCAAGATTTTACATCCCGCGCGGTGTTTTGACCAAAGTGTCGCACCGGCACTCCGGGCCCCGCGGGCGGTGTGCTAGAATCTGCCGCATATGAACAAGCAAGTATTCTCTCCCGACGTTTTCGAAGGGAAGGTAGCGTTCGTTACCGGAGGCGGGACCGGCATCACAGGCGGAGTCGCGCGGGCGCTCGCGGAACACGGGGCAAAGGTCGCGATCACGTCTCGAAAAATGGAGAATCTCGAGCCGATGAAGAAGGCGATCGAGGAAAGCGGCTCGGAATGCCACGCGGTTGCGGCGGACGTCCGAGATTTCGAAACTGTCGAGAAGGCGATCGCCGAAACGGTCGAGCGGTTCGGGAAGATCGACATCGTCGTCAACGGCGCCGCGGGCAATTTTCTTTGCTGGGCGAGCGAGCTTTCGGCGAACGGCTTTGGGACGGTAGTCGATATCGACACGAAAGGCACTTTCAACGTCTGCCGGGCGGCGTTCGATCAGCTTAAGGAGAACTCGGGGCAAATCCTGAACATCTCGGCGACGCTGCATTACCTTGGGACACCGATGCAGATCCACGTCTCGGCTGCGAAAGCGGGGGTAGATGCGATCACGAGGAATCTCGCCGTGGAATGGGGCAGGTACGGGATCCGGGTCAACGGCATCGCTCCCGGACCGATCGAAGACACGGAAGGGATGAAGCGCCTGCTCCCGCCTCAGCTGAAGGAATCGCTGACGAAAAAGATACCTTTGAAACGGTTCGGTAGGATCGCCGACATCGAGCAGGCGGCCCTGTTCATATGCTCACCGGCCGCGTCGTACATCAGCGGCGTGACTCTGGTCGTCGACGGCGGCCACTGGCTGACGGGTACCGGGCTGGGGTGAAGATACGAATTTATGGCGCGAGATCACCACGGAGAGCACAGAGAACGCAAAGCAGCAGATTATCGCGTTAGAAAACGAAGCCAATTGTTCTCTCTGTGTTCTCCGTGATTTGTGTGGTGCAAATGAAGAAGCGCGAAGCGCTGCCGGGCACCCGCTCCACATCCGTCCCGTTTAGAGCAGCCCTCTGGGCTGCCGATGCAGCGCGAAGCGCTGCCGGGCACCCGCTCCGCATCCGTCCCGTGTAGAGCAGCCCTCTGGGCTGCCGATGCAGCGTGAAGCTCTGCGCTGAACGGAATCATTGACTATGGCGGTTTTGCAAATGGGAATTCATTCTAATGACTTTAGGAGTGAGGAAACGATCATCAGCTTCGTCTCGGCGCGAAGCTCCGGACGGTCGAACCTGTCCGGCAGGTCCGAGAGACGCTCCAGATCGTACGCCGCAAGCCCTTCGACGACGTTTTCCGGCAGATTGAAATAGCCCGTAAACTGCCTCGCGTAACGGTTCATCAAGAGCTCGCCGTTCTCCACCGTCCTCCCGTTCCCCGAGTACTCTGCGAACCTCACATAGCCGTCGATCACGCCATTCAGCCGGTACGCCATCTCTTCAAAAAACGTGAAAGCGCGGTCAGGATCGACGATCGCGTAAGCCTGAGCGATCGTCATCGAGGCCGAGAAATCGGAACGCTCCTTCGGCGCCGCCTCGAGATACATTTCCGCTTCCTTCATCATCGAGACGGCATCGTCAGTTTCTCCGGCGCGATGAGCGCGGACAGCGAGCGCGGCAAGGTTCGTGTACCTGAAACGGTCGTCATCCACCGAAAGTATGCTCTCGCGTGCCGCCGAGATCGCTTCCTTCCTCGCTTCCGAAGTCGCTTCGCCGTCGCCGGCGGCGTCCAGAAGCTTACTCAGGTCCTCACGGTACTTTCTCGCAGATTCGCGCGCGTGATCCCTCTCGATTCTCTCCGCCTGTTCGGAGGTGCCTCCCGAATACGAACCGGCGGAAGCGCCTTTCGGCTCTCGCGCCGCCCGGCGCTGTTCGAAAGTGGTCGTTATCCTGGATGCGGTCCCGGGCGAGTAATTCTCGATCCCGTCGAGGACGTTCGAAGGCAGCGACGTGTACCTGCTTTCGGGACTCAGCACTGCGGAGGCGATCGCCGCCGCAAGGACCTTCATCCCGTCCGGATCGAACACCGGAAGAGTCTGATCAGCTGACGCGAGTCCCAGCTGAAAGAGCCTCGAAACGATCCATATCCGGCTGGGCTCCAGCGTAGACGACTTCACCTTGCCGATTATCAGTTCGCCGAATTCGGCGCCCTTCGCCTTGTCTTTCTTGTAAACACTGTTCAGGATCCCAACGACTTCCGATGAAACGCCTTTCTTCAGGCTTTCCGCCCCGATCTCGAGCGCCTTGCCCACGTCGTTCTCGGCGATCTTCTTCACGATCAAAGATTCGAGGCTCCTGTTCTCCCTCTGCGCACGCGACCTGAGCCCCTCGTTCGTGAACATCTCCGCCGTCTCGGACGCGAACGCGCGGGCTTGTTCGGGAGCGAAGCCCGCGAGTGTGCTGACGTAATCCTTCCTCAACCCGAACGCGAGGTTTGTCATTGCGCGAAGATCCGACGACCTGCCTCTTCTTCCGCTGACCGAACGCGCTGCCTCGACACGGTTCGTTTCGATATCCACCTGCGCGAGATATCGCTTCACGTCCTCGCCGGCCGCGCCGAGCATCGACCAGGTGATCGCGTCGTCGATCTCCCAGGCGATCTGTGCCAGCTTCAGATAGGCATCGACGCGGTTGACAGGCGACGCGAGTGAAGGCACGATCGCTGCCGTCTCGCGGATCATCTTCTCGGCCTCCGCGCGAACTTCGACCGGATCCGCGGCAGGCGGGTCGTCAACAGCCGCGGCGCTCGCGGATGAGATCAGAAGTGTCCCGGCCAGGAAAGCTGCAAAAAACAAACGCATAGATCAATTCCCCTCAAGAAGGTCCTTCGCGGTCAAATCCGTTTCGGACCTCTCTGATAACACAACCCCGAGAACAAGAGTCTTCGCCATAATCCGTACCTCAGCCCGATCGAACTTCTCCGCCAACGCCTTTGTACGCGCGAGGTCCGCCGCGGCGAGACCCAGGATCGCGGAGTCGCCGGCGAGGAGCATCCGCGACATTTGCGCCGTCATTCCCGAAGCAAAGGCGCCGATAAGAAGTTCTCCGTCCTGAACAAAGTCATTGTCCACATCGATAAATTCGGCGATGGTGATAGCCGCATTGACAACGTCGTTGAGTCTGAAAACCGCATCCTCAAGCCGTGTGAAAGCGATATCCGGCCGGACTTCCACCAATCCCCCGGCGAGGATCCAGATGTTCATAAAGTCCTCGTAATTCCTGGGGTTTGACGTGACGTGACCAAGCGCCTCATTCACGATCTCATCGGCCAGCCGTTCATCCCCGAGCCGCTTGAGGCCGACCGCAGCTGCAGTCAGGATTCCGATCTTCTCGCTGGGCGTGCCTGCAAGGTCCGCGGCTTCTCTGGCTTGTGCCGCCAATGCCTGTTTCGCTTCGTCCGAGATCTCTTCGGCTTCAGGATCGCTGAACTTCCTTAGGAGCTCCTCGCGCCCGGAAAGTTCGCCCTTTTCGTTATCGCCATCGGTGGAGAGCTCGATCGAAGGATCGTCGCCTTCGCCGGGACCATCGCTTGTCTTGGCCGCACTCCTGGCAGCATCCGAGGCGCGCGACTTCTCAAGCAGCGCCTGAAGCCTTTTCGTTTCGGCACTTACGGATTCGTCCTCTTTCTCGAACTTCTTAATGATCCTGTCGGCGAGCGACTCGGAAAACGGCCGGATCGCTTCCGCGAAGCTACTTGCCATTTCCTCATCCAGTTCTTCCGCTCTCAAGACCGCGCGGCCGAACGCGGCGGCGTGCGATGCGGCATAGTCGCGCGAGATCATTTCGACGCGGTCGGGATGCGGTTCCTCTTCAAGCGTCTCGGCCGCATAGCGCAGCAGGCTTGCATGCACGCCGAACGCGGGCTCCAACCCGTCAAGATCGCGGCTGGCGGCGGAGAAGACCTCAAGTGCGAATTCAGCGCCTTCCTTTTCGTCCTCCGCCCTGATGGTTCTAAGCAGAGCCAATACCGGAGAGTCGAAACCGTCCTTCAGGAGCCTCCTGCCAAGCTCCCGAGCGGTTTCCTTGTCCCGCGCGGCAAAGAGCTCCACGATGATCTCCTTCGTCCTTTGATCGGACTCATCCAGCTTGCTTGTGAATGCCCCGCCGCGAACGGCCGTCGAGGTCATTACGACGAAGTCGAGCGCCAGGAGCGGATCCTGAACAGCAGCGGCACGCGCGAGGTTTTCCCGAACCACGAGCGCCTTCATCATTCTCCGACCCGCTTTCGCCTTCTCGCGCTCCGCAGGATTCCATAGGTCTTCTTCCTCGAAACCGACCGCGTTGACCTGCCCGGAATACTGCGTAAACAGCTGCGTGAAGGAATTCGTGAGCACGCGGAACATCTCCCTTGCTTCTTCGGGATTGTGCGTCCACAGCAACCCGACAAGATCTGCGGAAAGGCTGATCCTGTTCTCCGGAGTGCGGAGGGTTTCGATCTCGCGGGCGGTGTCGCGAAGCATTTCGAGCGCCAGGCGCTTCATTTTCTCCGTTTTCTCATCCCGCTCGGCGGATTCGGCATTCGCGGGCGCCGCTGCCGCACCGGGACGATCCCCGGATTGCGGAAACGCAGTTGCCGCAAGCAGTGCCGCAAACATCAGAGCCAAGAGACTTATGCTGGTCTTCATATAGGTTGCCGGTCTGCCCGGGACCGGAAGGGTCAAAATCATCTGCGCCAGTATCCGCCGATCAGTTGTCATCGTCGTCAGAATCTGTGGAAATCGCCTCGGGAACGGCATCGAAAACCGAGTCTTTCGCTTTTGTTTCGGAAACGAAGCTCTTGAGGATCAGAAGCCTCGCCGTAACGCGGATCTCCGGGCGGTCGAACCTCTCGGCCAGCGCCCTCGTCCTTGCGAGGTCAGTTTCGGCGAGTTTTCTCACGATCTGCCCGGTCGAATCGAGCGTCCGCATCATCTGGGCCATCATTCCGCCGCCGAATCCGCCGAACTGAAGCTCGCCCTCATCGAGTATCTCGCCGTTCGAATCGAGGAACTCGGCGAATCCGTGGAAATTAGAAACGACTCCGTTAAGCCTGAAAACCAGATCTTCGATCATCGCAAACGCCTTCTCGGGCTGCCGGTCGACGAGAGCCCCGGCAAGCGTCCACGTCTGCAGATACTCCTGGTGATTTCTTGGATTCGGGGTGACAGCACGAAACGCCTCGTTCAGGACCTCCGATGCCGCCTCTTTTTGGCCGAGTGAATCAAGGCGATCCGAGACAGCGACGTAGCCGGCGGTTCTTGCCAAAGGATCGTCGATTTGGGCAAGCCCCTGAAGTGCCTTGGAGACATATTCCCGCACCGCGGCCTCCTTCTCGGGGCTGTCCTCGGAAGAGCTCATCATTGCTTCAAGTTCCGCGGCTCGTTCCCCTTGCTTATCGGCATCCGAAACCGAACCGGCCGCCGGGGAAGGCGCGGGAAGAGCCGCCGGAGGTGGTGGTGGCGGAGGCGGTGGAGGCCTGTTCCCTGTCCCTTGCACTACCGGGCCGCCCCCGATTCCGGTCCCGACGCCGATGCCGTTGCCTCTTGCAAATTTCTTCTGTATCTGGTCGGCGATCTCCGGCGCGAAAGGCCGTATAAAAGAAGCGTATTGCATCCCGCCTCCCGACCTTGCAAGCTCATCCGCCTCCATTCCGAGGACGACTCGCCCCAGAGCCTCTGCGAGATTCCTGATCTCAGCCGGATCGAACAAAGGCCGGACCGGACCGGCACCGTTGCCCTTCTTTTCCGAAGCTATGCGGAGCAGCATCGAGACCGCCCTGAGATCGGGATCTATGCTGTCGATCTCTCTGCTTGCTGCCGACAGTACCTTTGGGGCATATGTGAATGCGGCCTCGCTTCCACGCTCCCTGAGGTTCGCCAGCAGGAAAGGCGCGCCGAGGTTCAAGCCGTTCTTAAGGAGCCTGTCTCCGAACACTTCGACGGATTCGGGATCATCCAAAGGCGCGGTGTTTGCCACCTGCATAAGTATCACGTCGTCATTCGGCCCGAAATATCCGAGGACATTCTTCAGCTCGGCGTCCATCTTTGTCGCTTCGAGAAGATCAAGGGCGAGGATCGGATCCTGCTTGGCGGCCGAAAGCACCGCCTGACTGCGGATCATCGCCGCCCTGCGCAGCTTCCAGACAGCCCTGCTCGCGCCCATATAGACTGCGGCGCCTTTCAGGTTCTTGTCCTTTTCGGACACCATTTGAGACTGGACAGCTATGAACCGTGCAAGCGAATCCGCGAGTTCCAGGTACATTCGGCGCGAAAGCGCAGGATCCAGCACGTAAGCCGTTTCTGCCAGGTCGGCCGAAAATGAGATACGGTTCGTCAGCGACTGCAGCATCTCGATCTCGGCCGCAGTTTCTTTGACAAGCAGGAGCGCGATCTCCTTTCGGAGCTTCGCTTCTTCACTTTGCTCTTCCTTCTTCCCTTCGTCCGGAGTGTCCGGGACAGACTCCTGCGGGAGCGCGGAGAAAGCGAACAGCAGGATAATGGCTGTCGAGAGCAGGCTTCTGGAGATCATTCTGTTTACCTCGAAGGTAGCGTTTCCGCCTGAAGGCGGCTCGGGATTTCGTATCATAGTAAACTTCCCGGCGGGTTACGTAAACGATTATCGGGAAATCTTTCAAGATTCCGGATGCGGCTGCCGGTGCGGCAACTCGCCCAAAGGTCCCGCTTTCGCTAGAATCGACGCGATGCTCCTGGTGATCGACAATTACGATTCCTTCACATACAACCTGGTTCAGTACCTTGGAGAGCTGGGCGCGGAAATGGAGGTGTTCAGGAACGACGAGATAACGGTCGAAGAGATCGAACGGCTTTCTCCGGACCGGATCCTGATCTCCCCCGGTCCCGGGATCCCCGACAACGCGGGGATCACACTCGCGGTGATAGATCGGTTTGCGGGAAAGGTCCCGATCCTTGGAGTCTGCCTCGGGCACCAGGCGATCGGTCAGGCGTTCGGAGGTTGCGTCGTACGCGCGCCGGAGCCGGTACACGGCAAGCCTTCGATCGTGTGGCACGAGAACAAGGGTGTTTTCAGGGACGTGCCTCAGGAATTCGAGGCGGGAAGATACCATTCGCTTATCGTCGACCGGCTCACATTTCCGGACTGCCTGGAAGTGACGGCCGAGACGGAAGAGGGCATCATCATGGGCCTCCGCCACAAGGAACTTGCCGTCGAAGGCGTTCAGTTCCACCCCGAATCGATCCTGACTCCCGAGGGCAAGAAGATCCTGAAGAACTTCCTCGATCAGACAACGGCTGCTGCAGAATAGGTGTCCGCCATCCTGAACATCGTCTCGAATATTTACGGAAGGGTGCTCGACACCCGGAACGTGCTGTTCGACTACGCGATCTTCCGGTCGTACAAGGTCGGGGTCCCGGTGATCTCCGTCGGGAACATCACTGTCGGAGGGACGGGAAAGACGCCCCTCGTTTCGTATATCGCAAGCCTGCTTGCGGAATCTGGGGAACGGCCGGCCATCGTTTCCAGGGGATACAAGCGCGAGAACGAGAATTCGCTGGTCGTGGTGTCTGACGGCGAAAAGATCATTGAAGATCCCTCGGTCACGGGCGACGAACCGCTCGAACTGGCACTCGAACTCAAGGGCCTGGCATCGGTCGTCTGCGACGCGGACCGTGTACGCGGCTCCGTTTATGCGATCGAAAGACTCGCCGCATCCGCGATAGTGCTCGACGACGCGTTCCAGCACCGCAGGATCCGCCGCGATCTCGACATAGTGGTCCTCGACGCGGGCGCCCCGTTCGGAGGGGGCAGAACCGTGCCCGGTGGACGATTGAGGGAGAACCTGCACAATCTGGCGAGGGCGGATGCGATCGTCATTACACGGCCAGACGATTCGGAGGATCTTGAAGGCCTCAGGAGCGAGCTGAGGGCTCTCAATGGCAATGCTCCTGTGTTCGTATGCCGGTCCCTGATTCAGAATATCGAACCCGCTGCGGCGTCCGAAGACCGGCGGGCGGCCCCGGATGCGAAATACTACGTCTTCTGCGCGATCGGAAACCCCGGTAGCTTTCTCGCACAGCTTGAGAGAGACGGCATCGTGATCGCCGGCAGCAGGTCGTTTCCCGATCACCACGTGTTTACCCAGGATGAGATCGACGAGATCGAAGATCAGGCGCGCGCCGCGGGCGCAGACGCGCTTCTCACGACCGGGAAGGACGCAGTAAAGCTGGTCGACAAGCGGTTCGGCATTCCCTGCTTCAAACTAAAAAGCCGCCTCGTCATCGATAACGAAACGGCTTTCAAGTCCCTTCTAAAAAGCGTGATGGATCACGCCGAAAGTGATTAGGAGTTGCCTACCGGGCCTTCATCCTTGTTTCCGGAGTCAGGCGGATCGCTCTTCGGTGGTGCCGGGGTCGCCTGCCTTGAAGGAGCTGGAGTCGCCGCCGGTTTCGGAGGCTGGGTGTTCGTGTTTCCTCTCGAAGGAGTCGGCGAGCCCTCAGGCGTCGGAGTCGGCGTCACGATCTTCGGGACAAGGATCACACCTCCGTCGCCCGGCATAAAAACGCTGCCCTCTCCGGGGATCGTCACGTAGTCGCCGCCGGGGCCGATCGGCTGGGAAGCACCCGGAGGAGGAGATCCGGGGCTCGCCCACGGATCGTAACCGTCGCCGCCTATGTCTTCGGGAAGCGCGTTGGGGTCGCCGGAAAGTATCTGCGGAGCGAGGCTCAACCCGCTCTGTTCGGGCATCCCCGTCGCGGGATTAAGAGGCTGTACCGGCTGGCTGTTGGCGTCCGTCTGAAGCACGGTCGCGGGATCCATCTGGCCCGAGTTCGTCCAGTAGATAAGACCGAAAGCAAGGACCGAGATACCGGCGAGCACGATAAACGCCGTCTTCCACGCGTTGTTGCCCTCCGCTTCCGCGCCGACGGGTACGACGATCGATTCTTCCGAGCCGTCATCGCCTATCGCCGCGTTAAGCGCTTCGACAAACTCCTCACACGTCGAATATCGCTTCGAAGGGTCTTTCGCGAGAGCGGTGAGGATCACTGTCTCTAATCCCTCCGGCAGATCACTTCGAAACGCGACCAGCGGGGGCGGCGGCACCTGGTTGTGCCTCTGCATCAGCTCGTTCTCGGTCTCACCGGAAAAGGGCGTTTCCCCGGCAAGCATCTCGTAGAGAATGATCCCGAGCGAGTAAACATCCGAGCGTTCGTCAGGCTTTGTCCCGTAAACGAACAGTTCCGGGGCACGATACCTGAGTTCCTCAAGGTCTTCGGGAGTCTCGCTGTTCCTGGGAAGTGTCCCGTAAGCGCCTATGTCGAAGACCTTTACGATCTCGCCGACATCGCCGACCCTTGCCAGGACCACCTTGTCTGCCGTCAGGCTTCCGTGCGAAAGCCCTCGCGATCTTGCCGCCGAGATCGCGGAGACGATCTGCCGGATGATCCGTACGGAAGGAACGACCATCATCGGAGCTTCGTCGGCGATCCTCTCTCCGAGCGTCTCGCCGCTCGAATCCTCCATCACGGCGAATATCGTCCCGTCGACTTCCTGGCCGAAATCGGTGATGTTCAGTACGTTCGGGTGCGCGATCTTCGAAACCGCGCGGGCCTCCGCCGAGAATCCCGCCGCGGCCGATTCGTCAAAGTCCTCCCCCCGGTCGAGTATTTTGACAGTCACGGAATTTCCGATCAGCAGATGCGTCCCGCGGTAAAGACCACCGGAGCGGCTTTCGCCCAAGTAGCTGTCTATGCGGTACTTATCCGCGATTACCTTGTTGATGAACCGGTCGTCCATTGCCTTAAATCGCTGTTTCTGAATTGCTTACGAAGTGTGATTGTCGCCCGTTTCGATAAGATTTTCAAACGATTAGTTGTCGCCCCATACGGGTCCGCCAAACTAAAGAACGGGCGGGACCCGTCGGATCCCGCCCGCGAACTTTGTCACAAGCTCGTCTGTTTACGC
>JAGFIQ010000132.1 GCA_024103495.1 Aridibacter famidurans | reverse complement strand
GCTGTGAGCTGTGAGCTGTGAGCTGTGAGCTGTGAGCTGTGAGCTGTGAGCTGTGAGCTGTGAGCTGTGAGCTGTGAGCTGTGAGCTGTGAGCTGTGAGCTGTGAGCTGTGAAAATTGTCGCGATGCAGTGACTGATGTCAAGTACTTTACTGCTTACTGCTCTCTGTTCACCGCTCACTGCTTACCGCTCACCGCTCACTGCTTACCGCTCACTGCTCACCGCTCACTGCTCACCGCCGAAAAGCATACCGCCTGATACCCTTCTTCGTTCCGGCTGTCCGTGTAGTGCGGCGTCCAGCCCGAGGCGTCCTGAAAAAGGCGGATCGCTCGGACAGTTCGGTCGGCGCACAGGTCGAACCAGTGGCGAGTCCCCCGGGGAACGCGGATCAGATCACCGGCCTCCATCTCGATCGCCGCGACCGGGCCGTTCTCCGGCGCGATGTGGAACAGGCCGTGGCCCTTCACGATGTACCGCACTTCGTCCTCATCGTGCCAGTGCTCCTTGTTGAATTTCACGAGCATCTCCTCGAGTCCGGGCGTCTCGGGAGACACGTTGATCACATCGGCGGTGACATAACCACCGGATTTCTTCAACTGCTCGATCTCGTAGGAATACGCTTCGAGGATCTCTTCTTCGGAAGCGTCCTCACCGACGCGCATACCGTCCGCGTCCCAGCGCTCGTAATCGATGCCGATGCCCGCCAGATATTCCGTGATCTCCTGCGGATCGGTGATCGTTCTGTTTTCATCGGGGATGGATAGTGTTGCCATAGGTCAGGTGCTAGTAAGTAAGATATCTCCCGGCTCCGCCGCAGTGATGTGCGGAAAGGCTCTGCCTTTCCGGCGAGGCGCATCTTAAGAACTTCGTGCGCGGAGGCTGAGCCTCCGCGCGGGTTTTATGAGATCAGCTCCCGGTAAGCCCAAGGCTTACCGCACACACCGGCGGCACAGCCGCAAAACAAACTGAAGTTCGTGTTACCTCGCCCGCGCGGTAACCTCAAACAAAGACTCAAAAATCTCGATATGCCTTCTCGCGTCCTCGATCGTATCTCCCCAGGTGTAAAGGCCGTGCCGCCGCAGGTAGATCCCGTGGATGTCGCTCCGGGCGGAGACGATCTCTCTTATCTGTCCCGAAAGCGCGTCGTAGTCCTGCGAATTCTCGATCACCGGAACCTCTTCCCTGTGCTCGTGCGTCTTCACGCCGGCCAGCCCCTTCAGCATCTCCTGGCCCTCGATCACGATCGCACCTTCGCCGGAACATCTGTCCGAAAGAAGATTCCCCCAGACCGAATGAGTGTGAAAGACCGCTCCGCAGTTCCCGATCTCTTCGTAGAGCGCGAGGTGGATCTGCGTCTCCGCAGAAGGCTTCCCGTCACCCTCAAGGACCGAACCGCGTTCATCAACCAAAAGAAAATCGTCGGCCGAAAGCTCGCCCTTGTGCTTTCCGCTTGAGGTTATGCAGACCCGCATAGGCTCGCGTTCGAGCACGGCCGAAAAATTACCGCTCGTACCCAGCACCCATCCGCGCCTGTAAAACCCGGCCGCCGCCTCTGCGATCAGCGACCTGGCCGACTTGAGATCCATATCGCGAAGTCTAACCAAGCCTCAAACAGTTTCGCAAACCAGACCGGCCGTTCCGGTTTACTTCGGTCGCCTCTTTTCATGATCGATCAAGGAAAGGACCCGCTCCAGAACCCCATCTCGTCGGTCTGCGATGTCCTCTGCAGAGACATCTGCTACCACGTCCGGGTGGACTCCCCTGTCCGGGATCATCTTGTCGTCTTCCGGAAGGTAAGCGAAGAACGGGATGTCGAACTCGAATCCTGAGTTAGGAAGCCTAAAGAAAATGTACGTACCGCCACTGAAGCCAGCTACATTTCCTCCTGTTCTCCGCCCGACCAGTGTCGCAAGGCCGGCATCTTTGATCCTTTTTGCCAAGGTGAATGCAGCTGAAGCATTGGCGGGTCCGACAAGCAAGTAGACTTTGCCGTCAAATCTGTCCGAGTACGGCTCGATTCTCTTGCAATCGGTTCCAGCGCCAAGAAACTCAAGGAGGCCGGTGCGAGTGTCTTTATAGAATTTCTTGGGGACTCCGTTTGTCAGCGCCGACTTGAGCTCCTCGTCGTAAATATCAGCGTAGTCCAGCAGGAGCGGATCTGCCTTCGCGGACCGGAAGTATGATTTGAACCCCGAATCACAAGGAAACGGCTCCCGGTGAAGATATCGAAGCACCTCATTGACCAGAGAACTATCCCCGCCTTCCGCCTCTCGTATGTCAATGACCAGGTTCTTAGCCCCTTCCGACTTCAACCTGCGGAAACTGTCGGCAAGAAACTTCCTGTGATCGAAACTGAGCTTCCAGGTAATGAAATGATCGAGCTTCAGGTAACCGATCCCATCCTTCAATCGGCTGTACTTCCAACCGTCGTCGTAGGACGGCGACTCGCCGTACCGCTTCTCCATCTCAGCGGTGCGCTCTTCCAGTGTCATCGCGTGAACAGTGAACGAGCGTCGTTCGATGCTTCCCGGCGTGATGACCTCGAGGGTAAAAGTACCGTCTTTTGCAGGAAAGAACAGCGGAAAGTAGATATCAAAGAGCGAGGGCACCGAATCGTTGTTTCGTTTGACCTCAAGTGCTGCCTCCCGCTCGAAACCACCGCCTCGCCCGTCCACACTGACGACCGAGAATAGCGTTGGGACGAACTTTTCAGTTTCGATCCCGTTTATCGAAAATATTCTGCTCCCTGGCGGAATATCTTCGCCCGAAGCATTCTCGGTCACAACCAATTCCCAGTAGGACTGAATTCGAAAGTAGAATGGAAAGTACGTACGGCCGTTTGTGAACCTCTCGAAGACATCTTTTTTCTGGTTGAGTGGGTTAACGTATGTGTGCCCGCAGCGTATCTCTGCCAGGAATTGCGAGATGAGTATAAGAAACCGGTCCTCCCGCATCGGCTCGGAGAGCTTCGCCTCAAACTCATCGAACCGCCTCGCCATTCCTTCCGGCGGACTGTACCTGTATAAGCCCGGATGAAGTTCGGTCAATGCCTTCTTCATCAGGATGAAGTCCTGCTTTAGCTCGACCGGTTGAAGGGTCCGGAATTGGGAATAAGCTGCGGATGAAAATAGAAGCAAAAGGATCGTCGCGAGCGCTGGCTTTATCATACATCCTCCCGTGTTCGTCTTACGCTGGTTTCGATCGGCCGGGTCGGGATTGTATTTCGGAGCAGACAATGGTTCGGATGCTGTTTCACCCGCCGATGAAGCTCATCGTTCTTTCGGGCTGTACGAAATCCGTGTCGTTGATATGGTGGCTCGCTTCCTTCGTGAGAGTAACCGCGCGGAGGAATTCCCCGATCTCTTCGTCCGAAGCACCGCTTCGGATCACGCCCCGAAGATCGTGCTCGACAGTCGAGAATAGACAGGTCCGGATCTGGCCGTCTGCCGTCAGCCGTATCCTCGAGCACTGACCGCAGAACATCTCGGTCACCGGCGCGATGATGCCGATCTCTCCGCGTGCGCCGTCGGCGAAACGGTAACGCCAGGCGGTCTCGGTCCCCCGGGAGTCTTTCTTAAGCTCGAGCGGGAACTCGCGTTCGATAGCATCGCGGATCTGGCGACCCGAAACGACCATCTCCCGTTTCCATCCGTGACCGGAATCGAGAGGCATAAATTCGATGAACCTCATCGATACGCCGGTCTCCCGTGCGAATCGCGCGAAATCGACAAGTTCGTGCTCGTTGCGGCCGCGGACTATGACCGCATTCGCCTTTATCGGCTCCAGACCCGCTTCTCTCGCCGCATCGATCGCCGCGATGGCCTCGTCGAGCTTGTCCACGCCGGTGATGTCCTCGAAGTTCTCCCGGTCGAGAGAATCCAGCGAGATCGTGATCCGGTCGAGGCCGGACTCCTTCAGCAGGTTTGCTTTGGCGGGGATCGAGAACCCGTTCGTCGTCAATGCGATGTCCTTCAGACCCTCGCCCTTCAGTTCCGAGAGACCGGAGACAAGCGTTTCGAGATCGCGCCTGAGCATAGGTTCACCGCCGGTCAGGCGTATCTTCTCGATCCCGAGCCGGACGAAGACGCGGCTCGCGCGAAGGATCTCTTCGAATGTCAGAATGGTGTCCTTGCGCGCAAGCGGAGGTTCTCCGTTCGGCAGGCAGTAGAAACAGCGAAACTGGCAGCGGTCGGTCACACTGATCCGCAGGTCGCGTATCTTTCGTCCGTATGAATCCTGGAGGTGCATCTTTCCGGAACTTCAATTATCGCCTACTTGGGCCAACTTGCAAACAAAACAAGAAACGGCGCGGGCCATAAGGCGCCGCGCCGCTGTAGTTCACCGGGGGAAAATGTCAGCTGTTCACACGCTGGAATCCGGTAAACGAGATCGAATAGATGAACGGGGTGCCGGGCGGCAGCCTCGTCGGATCCAGGAACGAAGTATCGAAGGTCCAGTCTCGGATCGGAGGCCGATAAACCGTCGTACAGCAGGTCCAGAAACCGTTGTTGTTTCTTGAATTCGTAAGGTTGATGAGCGATCCCGAATAGTTCAGGCGCCTGTCAGTCCAGTATTCCAGGAACCGCTTGAAGTTGTGAAGACCGCCGTTCAGGTGACCGAAACCGCTCGGATTGTACGGAAGGTCCTCGTTGCCCGTGATCGCGTCACCCGAGATCATCGCAAATCGGACGACGGTGTTCGTCGCCGGACGGTCCGCATTGTCGAACGGGTTCAGAAAGCTGTTGCCGTCGGTCCAGTTGTTGGAAAGGATCGTCACAGCATCGGCAACTACGGCCGCCGGAATGTGGTTCGCGGTGTTCTGCGGATAGTAATTCTCCGGAGGCGTCACGCTTGTGCCGCTTCCAAATCCCGCACCGGTGGCGTTGTAGTTTCCTTTCACATACACGCCGTTCTCGGAACTGACCGTAAAGCCGCGTGTGTTGCCGAGTCCGCTCGTATCGAATACGCCCGGAAGCACCGATCCGTTGATCAGACGGATCCCGCGGCGATAGTACCAGTGATCGGCGGTCGCCGCCTGGCCTCTCGGGATCGAGTTCGTGTACGAGGTGGCCTCGTTCAGATAGTCGACATCCAGAATGCCGTTTCCGTTGACGTCTTCGCTGTACTCGAGTACGCCGTTCGGGAAGACGTCCTCCATATCGTACTCGCCGTCGAAATCGTAATCACCGCGACGGTCCGAAACGTAGAGAACCCACCCCGCCTTCTCCGGAATATCCGAATTGCGAAGGCTGGCCCCGTTGGCTACCGCGAAAGGAGTGGTGCTCGGGAACTGACCGTTCCAGTCGCCCGCAAGGAACTTGCGGAGGTTCGCCACATCGATGTCCACCATGCTCATCACACCCGCCGCGGGAACATAACCGGTGCCGAAGGCACTGTCAGCATTGGATTCCGAGTCGTTCGGAAGACCCTCGCGGGTGTCGAACATCATTATCGGGAAAGGAGCGATCGCATAATTGCTTCCGTTGATCGTGGCGAAGTAAAGATGCGTGCTGTCTTCCCTCGAAGAGGTCGCGTTGGTCGCGGCCTTGGACGTCGGAAACGGCCGCGCGTGCGAATCGTTCGCCGTGCATGTGATCGTGTTCGGCGGATTGAAGCAGCCCGTGGTCACATTTCTGTACCGGACTGCGAACGTGTGCGTCGTTCCGCTGATCGAGTAGTTGCTCGTGTAGGAAGTAGATCCCGTATCCGGGATCGAAGTGCCCGGAACGGTAAACCGCTGGAGTTTGACCACCGATCTTGAGTCCTGTGTCGAAGCGTAGCCGGAGATCGAAAGCGACGAGCCGATCGGCGCCCTTTCTGTCACGCCGAGGCTGAGAATGTCCTCCGTGATGTCCTTCGAAACTGGCATGTTCAGATTCGGATCGAAATCCATCGTCTCGATCTTGATCCAGAGTTCGCGACCCGAGAAAGCCATACGCGTGGCGTTGAGCGGCGTGGAACGATATCCGTCGGCCATCTGCTTCGGCTGGTAGCCGATCGACGTGCCGAGAGGGCCGTCGAGCCTTACTCCGCAGGGCGTTGTTCCGGACACCGCGGCGCATCCCGGAAGTTTTTGCTGCGAATCGGCCAGCGATATCCTGATACCTGTCTTGTTCGAAAAACGCTCTCTCGAAACCGTGTCGGTGTCGGCATTTGCGGTCGTGACGGGCACGATTGCGCCGCCCACGTTCGCAAGGTCGCCGACGCTCTTTCCGCGCTTGATCAGTTCGATCAGGTCGACATTGATCTTCGTGAGCGGAAGATTGAGCGGTTTGACGTTGCTTTCCAGATTGCCCTGGAACTTCGCCTTCTGAGTGACCCAGTTGTTGTTCTTGCTGCAGTACGGCAGTTCGGGCCGGGAGGCAAAAACGTTGGGCCCGCTCGGGCTCAGACAGTTTACGCTAGCCTGGCCGGTCCTGAGTTCTCTCGGAACGCCGGAATCGTCGTTCACGAAGACCTGGCTCTGATCGTCGTATCCGCCGGTCAATGCCTTCTTGGTCTTCCAAATATCGTTGACGATCTCTTTCGCCGCCGTGACCTTGGAACTAAGATAGATCCCGTGCCCGTCCGCCGCGGATACGAAGAAGTTTCCGTTCGAATGGACTCGTCCGCCGAGTGTGAACAACGGAGGCCTGTTCAGCTCCAGATCATCCTCGTAGAAAACGCCGAACTGAAAGATCGGAATGCGGTCGCTGAAGAACCTTCGGCGTGTTCCCACCTTGACGTCGGAGTTCACGTTGGTAGCGACGGCCTCGATCTCCCACGAATCCCTGAGCGCATACAAACCGCCAAAGCTTCCTCCGGTGAGGACAACGGCCTTGGACTTCTGGGTGTTCCCGATCGTCTTCGTGAAGTTGTAATCGGGGAAACCCGGGACCGGCTTGCTCTGGACCGCGGCGATGTCTATCGAGTTCGGCGCAAGCTTCAGCTCGAAGATGTCTGCGAAGTCCCTCGTCGTCGAATCGAGCGCGGCCTCGCTGGCCGCATACGCCCGCGACTCTTCCACGTCGTTGTTCGTGACGATGGTCTCCGTGTTCGTTCTGGAGATCGCCATCGCGACGAATCCCATCAGGAGAAGTAGCACAAGTATGACGAGGACAAGCGCTGCGCCGCTTTCTTTTGAGGAAGAACTTCGGTTTGCGTGCTTAAAAGGCGTTCCGTATTTCATATTCCACTCCATGCGCTATTCAATGTCGTACTTGATGTTCCTTGTCGAGAAGGTCGAACTCAGCGTGATCAACTGGTTCCTGGTAACCTGCCGCAGACCCTGCTTGGGCCTTATCGTGATCGAGATCTCGAGCTGGACGACCTCGTTCATGAAGCCCTGATCGTTGTTGGCATTCGAAGGGTCGTCGGTGTAGGTGCCGTCCTGCAGAAGATACCGGACCTGAAAGCTCTGGACCCCGTTCGCGAGCGGGATCTCGCGGATCTGCTCGGAAGCGGGTGCGCCCGGATTGTTGCCGAAGAGCTTCCTCACGAGAACGCCTTCGGAGTTGACTCCGTAGCTCATAAGAAAGACCCTCTTCGCTGTACCCTGGGGGCTGTAGCTGAAGCAGTTTGAGGTGATGCCTCCTCCGCAGGGAGTAAGGATCGACCTTTCGCCGGCCGGAACGTCGGTCGCCCTGTTCAGGCCCATCGGGTCACCGATCTCGAGCTCGATCGTCGAGTTCGAATTCGTGATCGCGGTCGCCATCGCAAGAGCGTGGTTGCCGTTCCCGGACTCGACCAGGAAGAGATCGTACGGCCTACAGGCGTCACAGCCTCCGGTGACCGACTGCAGATTTATCTTGGTTGGGCTGTAGGTCACATTGTTGATCACTACCGCGGATCCGTCGTTGAAGTTCAGGTCGCGGTACATGAAAGCGACGACGTCGTTCTTCTCACCGTTCACCGAAAGTACGCTCGAGCTGACGTCGTTTCCGGCCATGATCGCGGTGAACACGTCCCTGTCCGTGTTCAGATCCATTGGAAGTCCGATGAGCGAGAACGCCAGGTCGTCCGGAACAACGCCTCCGACCCGTGAGTAGCCGAGTCCGGCGTTCACCGCGTCTCTACCGGTCGAGTTGAGCGACACACGCGCGCTGTTCAGGATCTCGGAGCTGTTGTCGATCGACTCCTGCATCGTTCCGGCCACCTGCAGGATCCCGAAAACGGCGGTCATCACGACCAGGAACAGCGCACTGACGATGAGCAGTTCGACGATCGAGAAGCCTTTTTGATCCTTGTGATTTCGAGTTGGCATTCGCTGTCTCCCTTATTTGTAGAACGGCAGATCGGCAATGATCGTGGCAAGTTCTTCCTCGGTTTGAAGCTGGCCGATAAAGTACCTGACCCTAACGACCACCCTGCGTTTCTTCACCCGGATGTTCGGACCCTCGACGATGTCGCTGATCTCGATCTTTCTCTCAAGACCGCGAAGAACCTGGCTTGTGTTCGTGTAGGTTCCCACCGTGCACGGACCGTTCCCGGTACACGCATCATCAGCGGTCCCGTGAATCCCGTCTATTCCCGGATTCTCGCGGACCGGCCTCCAGTCCTCTTCAAAAATGCCGTTGACCGGGTCCACGTCTCTGGTATTGATCGCGTCCCAGTTGCTGATTCCCGTGGAACTGCCCAGATCCCTTGCTGCGAACATCGACTCGATGGTCGAACTCGCCACCTGACGAGCGACGTTCCGTTCGGATGTGGATCGGTTCCGGATCACGCTAAGGCTGAGAGCGGACAGCTGGGCGGTTATTCCGATCGTAAGGATCACGATCGCGATCATCACTTCCAGGTAGGTAAATCCGCTTTCTGCTTTCTTGGTTGGTCGCATTTGAATCTCCGGTCTGTGTGTTTACTTCCAGGCAGTGCACGTGTCGCCGACCCGCACGCACTTCAGATAGTTCGTATTCCCCGATCCGCCAAGCACGGTGATCGCGCGCACGACATCCCCGTTCGTGGGGGTCGAGCTTCCGTCTTGAAGGGGAGTCCAGAAATAGATCGTGGCCCCGGTTACCGAGGCGTTGTCTCCTACAGCATTCGATCCGGCATCCGTTACCGTCCCGTCAGGATGAAAGCGGAGCGTGGCGACATTGTTGGGGGCGCTGTGCGGGTGAACGCTGAGATTGAACTGGATGACCGGCACGGGCGCGACTTCGGCCGGAGGTGCATCCATATTTTGCGGCGCACGGTCGAACACGACCCCGTCTGCTCCAACGAGCGTCGCGGTCCGGATCACCTCATCGTCGTCGGCATCTCCTGCCGTATTCTCATTGATCAGTGAAACGGTCCCGTTGTCACGGTTGATCTCGACCCTCATTACTTCTCGCTGCGTTATCGAACGCTGGCGCGCTTCTTTCAGGTAGTCGAGAACGGTCATTCCCCGCTCATCCGCGGCATAGGCTTCTTCAAAACCGAGCGACATCACGGTGAAGATCGCCAGCACCGCGATGATGGCGATCACCATCAGCAGCTCGACGATCGAAAACCCTTTCTGGTGTTGATTCTGTGGCATTTCGGCTTCCTGATAGTTAGTTCGAGAACATCGGTATGTGGGGCGCGATGTGCGTGTCGAAGATACGGAACGCATACGAGATACGTTCAACAGTGTTAATATAGCGCCAATAAGGTTGACGTTCCAGGCAATTTTTCAGCGGGGTGAGGCTCGTTGAACGAAAGAGGGCCGAACTCCCGGACGGTCGCGGGCTCGATATCCGCAAAAACCGTAGGAGTGCGGCAAAGTCAAGAGTTCCGTGTCAGCGCGCCTGAATTCGAGAATGCGAGGGAACGCGATCGGGCTCGATGCGACACGGGAAACGGGGCTGGCGTTCGGTGCCGGCGGGAGTTTAGCGGGGAGATCGGAGGAGCGCGGCGGCATTCCGCTTCAGCAAACGTAGTTTAACACGTTTCATCGCGCTTTTGTAGAATCTCTGGGAATACGTTTCTTCGTCCATTGCAAGGACCTCGTCCAGCCGCAGGCCGGTTCGCTGGGCGCGCGGCTCGAAACCTTCTTCGCCGGTGTTCTTCTGAAACCGGTTCCAGGGACAGACGTCCTGGCAGATGTCGCAGCCGTAGATCCAGCCTTCCAGTTTTTCGGAGATCTCTTCAGGTATCTCGTCGGACCTCAACTCGATCGTCGCGTACGATATGCACTTGTTGGAGTCGACGACGTAGGGCTCGGTGATCGCGTCGGTCGGACAGGCGTCAAGACAGGCCGTGCAGGAACCGCAATGATCCTCGACGCGCGCCGTGTCGTAGTCAAGTTCGACGTCGAGAAGGATCTCGCCGAGGAAAACCCACGAGCCGTAGTCGGTCGTGATGACGTTCGTATGTTTCCCGAGCCATCCGATTCCCGCGCGAACCGCCCACGCCTTGTCCATCACCGGTGAAGTGTCCACGCAGATCTTGCCCCGGACACCGGGGATGAGATCTTCGATCTTCGAGAGAAGATCGCGCATTCGTTCGCGCAGGACCTCGTGGTAGTCGTCCCCCCAGGCATACCGCGATACCTTTCCTCCAAGCGCGTCTTCCGGCTGTTCGTGCGCAGTGTAGTAATTCATCGCGAGCGCGAGGACGGACCTCGCACCTTCGAACAGACGTCGCGGGTCCGACCGCATAGGAGGATCGCGCTCCATCCAACGCATCTCGCCGTGGTAACCGAGTCCCAGCCATTCTTCAAGCCGACGCCCTTCCGCCTCGAGAGCGTCCGCAGGGACGATGCCGGCCTTCTGGAACCCGCACTCGATCGCCAGCTTCTTGATCGCCCGGGATGTTTCCGTTCTTTGTTCTGCAGGGATAGTGGGCAAGGTTATGTTTCGAACAGCTCGCCGATCATGCACCTCACGGAGCCGCCGCCGCATTGCTCGATGATCGAGATCTCGAAGTCTGCGATCGCCGTGTGAGCGCCGATCCGGTTCAGCTGCTCCTTGGTCAGCGCCGAACGGGCTCTGGATGACATCGCGAGCAATGGCTCGCCTTTCGTCGTGACAAGCTGAAGCAGGTTTCCGGCAAACTCCTCCATCTGGGCGAGTGAGATAGATATCAATTCTTTTCCTGAGTTCTTCAGGGCGGTCGTCACAGCGGCACGCTCATCATCGTCAGCTATCGCCTCGCCACACAGCACCGCGAAGCCCTGTCCGATGCACATCAACACATTCGTATGATACACGGGCATGCCGTCGCCGCCGCTAGCGCGGAAGAGGACGAGACCGTGTCCGGTCGTCTCCGCCCATTTGCGCGCCAGGTCCGGATCGGTTCGTGACGAAACGCAGGCATACGCGGTCCGCGTTTCGTGGTCGATGACGAGGCTGCCTGTGCCCTCGAGAAAGCAGGCTTCAGCCTCGTATGACGTCAGGTCGATCAGGGTTTGGGATCCGCACGCTTCCCTTATCACCTCAACGTGGGACGGAGCCCTTTCGAGCCTTCTCGCCGGCGCTTCCATCGGGTAAAGGACAAGTGTCCCGTCCGGATGAGTCGAGAACCAGTTGTTCGGGAACACAGAATCGGGTGTGTGAGGCTCAGATGGATCTTCCGCCACGACCGTCTCGATACCGAGCTCACGGAGACGCTCGGCGAATCGATCGAACTCCTCCTGAGCTCTTTCGCTCACTTCTTCCGCCGGGAGCTCTGAGCGGGACTGGAAAGCATTGCTGCCGGCCGTATCGGGATTAAAGCCGAACCGTGAAGGGCGGACGAGAAAGACTTTGGAGGCAAAGAACATGTATCAACGGTCAGGGATCAACGATCAATGATCGACTACCTGAATTACGGTCTAACGTGCGTACCTCCTCACCCGACAGTGTCGCGTCTGTAGCCCGACCGTCAGGGAGCACCAGCGTATTAGATAGAAAAGAAAGAGGCAATCCCGAGTCGGAACTGCCTCCTTTTTAAATCAACACCGTGGAGTGACCATCTGCCGTGGTAGCCCTCCCTGATGGTCGGGCTTCAGATACTCAGTCCTCAGTCCTTTTTTCTCCGTCCCTGGGAATCCCCCCGCACAACTGCTTGGGGTTCCACCACGGCTCATCGCTTACAGCTCACTGCTCACCGTCAGAAGCTGAACTTCGCTCCGAACTGGAACTGCCTCGGATCGAACGAAGCCGTCGGACGGCTGAAGTACCGTCCGCCGCTGTCGCGCTGTCCGAATTCGTTCACGTCGTTGAAGAACGGCGAAGCCGATGCCTCGTTGAAACGGTTGAACAAATTGAAGCCCTCCGCGATCAGGTCGATCTTGAACCTTTCGCCGAACCTGAACGCCCTTGCGATCCTCAGGTCGAACGAAGCGAAGGAATGCGTTATCCCGCGGTTCCTTCCAAGGTTCCCGATCGAAAATGCCGGTGGCGTGACCAGAGTCCCGTCCGAAAGCACGTTCGGTCTGTCCGTCTGCGAAGACTGGTCATTGTTCGTGTCGGTATTCGTAATTATGTTGAACGGCCTGCCGGACGAGATCTCGATGATCGGAGCCACAGTGAAATTGGCGAAGATCTTCCTCCAGGTGGAGTCGGACGAGTTCCAGTCCGCCGGCGACGCCAGAAGCCCGCTGAACACGAACCTGTGGCGCTGATCGAACAGCGAATCGGCACGCTCCAGATCGAACCTGTTGACGTCCTGCGGAAGGAGAAGCGTTTGAAGGTCGGACGAATCGTCGATCGCGTGCGCCCAGGTGTACGACGCCAGGAATGTGAAGTTGTCGGCGAAACGCCGCTTTAATTCCACGTTCATTGCGTTGTAGCTGGAATTTCCGTCCGACACCTGAGCGTTCACGGCACCGAACGGCGAGATTACGCCGGGCGTCCTCAACGAGTTGGTAGCTACCAACGCTCCGTCAAGTGTCGCCGGCGTCACGGCTCCTCCCGAAAGAGCCTGCGCGAGGAAGTAGTTCGGAGCATTCGGCCGGAAGAAGTTCGCAACCGCAGGCGCGATGAACGAAAGACCCGTGCTGTTGTTGATCGCAATGATGCCCGGAATGATGACCGTGTACTGGGCACTGTTCGTCGTCGGAACGGAGAACGCGATCGCTTCCGTTGTATTCACAGGATCGCGTCCCGCAAATCTCCGGAAGTTCTCGATCTGAAGCGCCGTGTTGGGCGTGTTCAAATCGGTCGGGTGCGGCAGATGCCTCGCGCCGACGTGGATGTACTGGACCGTCAGCGCCATATCTTCCGTAAGCCGTCGCTCATACGCCAGGTTGGCCTGGAAAGCCGACGCGTACTGGAAGTCCTTTGCGATAGGCAGCGAGAACGGAAGTACCGCTCCGAAACCGGTATAGAACTGGTCGTCAAAACGCTGCCTGCCGAACTGATAGACCGCTGTCGGAGCGACTCCCGGCGTGAACGTTCCCGGAGGAAGCGCTCCGCAAACCGGCGTCAAAGGTGCGCCCGGCACACAAACCGTGCCCTGGAAGACCTGCGCCGCATTCAGGAGCGAGGTCGGGCTCGGACTTCCTGCCGTCAGCACCGACTGCTGCTGCTGAGCGGCGTCCGCGATGTCTGAGTTGAACGCCACCGCGAGAAGCGGATGATCGAAGAAGATCCCCGCCGCGCCGCGTATGACGTTCTTTCCGTCGCTGTTAACGTCCCACGCGAAGCCGAGCCTCGGCGCCCAGTTGTTCGTATCTCTGGGAATTCCCTGCTGTACGTTCACCGCATCCTGCGCCGCAAGCACGTCCGAAGCCGAAAGGCTGATCCCGGAAAGCGGGTCCGTGATGCCGACGGGTGCGATCGTCTCCGTCAACTCTACGTCGTAACGCACACCGTAATTAAACGTCAGGTTCGGCCTGATCTTCCACGTATCCTGCGCGAAGAACGCGAGCGGCGTGTTCTTTATCTCCGAGATAGGATTTCCGAATCCCTGAATGTAGAGTGAAGGGAAGCCAAGCCCGTACGCCTGGACCGGCGTCATATTCGGCACCGGTGTGCAGGTCGGGGAAGCGCCCGGAATGCATCCTGCGCCGGTCGTCAGCTCGATACCTTCCGGGAACGTCAGTCGAGTGGGACCGAAGTTGAACAGCCCGGCAAAGTTCAGTTCGAAGACGGCCGAAGGGATTCGGACAATGTTGAAGTCTCCGCCGAACTTGAAAATGTGATCCCCGAAGACCCAGTTCACGTTATCCGCGAACTGATAACGGTTCTCGGTCCTGTCTACCGGCGAGAAAAGCTCTCGGCCGATAAACGCGGCTCCGGAAATGTTGAACGCGACCGCGTCGCCTGTCTGGGACCGGAACGTCGTGTCGCGCCTTCCGTACGAGAACTTGAACTCGTTCGCCCAGTTCGCGCTGAGCACCGAGTTGAGGCCTGCCGAGAACGAATAGTCCGTAAGGTCCTGGATACCGGTCCGCGAAAAGTCGTTCTGGCCAAGCGACTGGTTCTGTGATTCGACCTGAATACCCGTCACGTCGTTCGTGTTGTAGCCGAAGCGCATCGTCAGCTGGTGGTCAGGATTGATCGAATGGTCTCCGCGGATCGAGAAATAGTTCGTGTTCTCGGTCACGGGGAAGATCGATCGCAGGTCGTTAAGCGGACGAAACGCGATGAAATCGCCGTTCGCGCCTGTCGTGCCCGAAGGCACGGGCGCACCAGACAGGAAGAATCTCGGTCCGACGACCTGGCCCGCCGGGATCGCGCCACCGGCGCTGATCAGCGGATTCGAACCGGTGAGCGCGGTGTTGGTCCCGCTTGAAGCCAGATAAAGATACTGGACCGCCGTATTGATGAATCCGGCGTTACCTGTACCAATCAGTGTTTGAGCGAACGCAAGCTGCTCCGCCGTAAGTCCGTTGAACGTTTGGGTGAAGGGCAGGATCGGCGCCCCAAGAGTGATCGACTGCGTCAGTCCGCGATCCACATCGCTCGTGAAGAAGCCGGATTCGTCGCGGTCGCGCCTCTCGTACGACGCAAAGAAGAACGTCTTATCCTTGACGATCGGGCCTCCAAGAGTCGCGCCCCATTGGGTCCTGCGGAAATCCGGATCGTCCACAGGCGCGAACGGGTTGCGGGCCTGTATGCTCTTGTCGCGGATAAACCCGAAGACGTTGCCGCTGAACTCGTTCGTTCCGCGTTTAGTGACGACGTTGACGATCCCGCCCGTAGCGCGTCCGAACTCCGGAGCGTACGAATTGGTCGCCACTTGATACTCCTGAACCGCTTCCTGAGAAACCGTCGTGCGTGCCGCGTTTACGGAATTGTCGGTGAAGTCGGCGCCGTCCACCTGGACAAGCGTCGAACGGCCGCGCTGCCCGCCGACGTTCAGACCGGACGTCGGCGCCGGACCGATCGGGCGTCCGTTGTCGCGTCCGATCGTGGAAATCGTCAGGGCGAACCCGGTTGCGGATCGTTCATTGATCGGCAGATTCTCGATCCTCTGCTGTTCGATCGTGTTCGAAACGGTCGAACTGGTCGTTTCGATCAATTGGACCTCGCCAATACCCACGTTGACAACGACCTCCTGGTCGCCCACCTCGAGGGGGATCCTCAACTCGTAGCGCTGTCCGACCGTGAGCCGGACATCCGCGATGACCGCCCTTTTAAAAGTAGCGGCTTCGGCAGACACTTCGTACAGACCGGGCTGGAGCCCGATAAACTGATACGCGCCCTCGTCATTTGCCGTAACGGTTCGCATAAATCCCGTCGCCGCATTCCTCACCGTCACGGTCGCTCCGGGAACGACCGCTCCCGTCGGATCCACAACCGATCCTGCGAGGTCCGCCGTACTTGCCTGGACCTGAGCGAATGCTGCGGCCGATGCGAGTACAAGAATTGCCGCTATGCCTGCGAGTCTTGAAACGAATGCCGAACTTGCCTCAGAAAACGATTTCATCCTTATTTCTCCTGAAGTATTTCAGAAATCCGCCGCTCTTCGATCCCGGATCCCGTCGGAACGGGGCCGGGCGGTGATCGAACTGTTAGTTCACTTGTATTGCAAGAGAAGTCCAGAAAGCTGAAGGCGGTTATGGATTCTTCGATTAGATTGCCGAAAATTCTAATGTTTCAACGGGTTAATGGCAAGCATTTTGTAACTTTTTTGTCATTCTTCACGGGTTTACGACCTTATCCGGGATGCCTTTCCTTGTCATGGCCGCTATTATCCTCCGGAATCCGGAGCTGATTCCGGCTACGGATACCGCGATGGAAGCGAGTCGCGGATCAAACGCAAGCCGGCGCATAAAGGCGCACAAACGGAGCCTACCCCTGAACCTTTTGCGATGTGCCGCCGCGTATCGCAAGGCCGTCCTTTCCAATTCGCCGGCGAGCAGGCATTCGGCCAGGAGCTCGGAACTTTCGAGCGCCATCAGCATTCCGCTTCCCGTGAACGGGTCGATGAACGCCCCTGCGTCGCCGACAGTGAAGAGGTTCGGCGCCGGGCTGAGTTCCCGGAGCCCGAATCCATCCACCGCGACCGCAAGCCACTCCAATTCCCTTTTTGCGCCGCCGAGCGTCTCGAGGGCCCTCGAGTTCCGGAAGATAACATTTGAGAGGATCGAATCCGCGTCGCCCCCGCAATCCCGCGCTGCCGATGAAGAGACAAGAAAGCAGTGGTTCGCGCGCCCGCCTTCCACAAAATTGAGCCCGCCGTAGCCTCCGTTGAAGAAGTAGATCTCGCAGCGTCCCGGCTGCATCCCGACGTCGGAGAAGTGAGCCTTGAACCCGACCAGCGAAGGCTGCCGGTGTCCGCGCTTTGTTTTGTCCCTGGCCGCGTAATTTGCAAGGACCCTTTGCCGGCCGGTCGCGTCCACAAAGATCGAACCATCGACAGTTTCGCGGCTTCCGTCGTCGAACCGCACCTCGACCGCCGACACGCGCCCGCTTTCGAGATGAGCGCCGCATACGGACGCGCCCTCGACAACTTCCGCTCCGGCGCGTTTCGCGGCTTCCAGAAGCCTATGGTCCATCTCTGCCCGGCTCAGGCCCAACGCGGCGCCTCCCGATCCCCGGAACCATTCGCTCGGGACCTCCGCGCTTCTGCCGTTCAATGCGTAGAAGACGGTTCGGCGGATCGAGTCTCCGCCTGCCGCTCCGATCGGACCGAGAACGCCCAGAGCCCTGAAATGCTCGAGGCATTCCGGCGATATGAATTCTCCGCACAGTTTGTGTCTCGGGAACCTGGACCTTTCGATCACGCAGACTTCCCTGCCTTCCGTCGCGAGCCGGATCGCGAGGCTTGAACCCGTGGGCCCCGCGCCCGCGATTATGACCCTTCCCGAACCGCGTTGCGTCGATCTCATCGTGATCTCAATCTAACAGCGCATGGCTCGAAATGCACATTTTGTTTTGCTTTCCAATCGTGTTATTCGTGTATTTCTCCCGCGACCGAAATGAAGATCTTACCCATTTCAGTACCGACCCCGTTCTATGTCGGCGACGTGAACGTCTACCTTGTCAGGGAAGATCCTCTGACGCTGATCGACGTCGGCCCGAAGACGGCCGAAGCTGCCGAGGCCCTGCGCGCCGGTCTGCGGAACGAGGGTGTCGAGTTTGCGGACATCCGGAGAATACTACTTACTCACGCTCACGAAGACCATTGCGGACTGGCCAAAAGCATCCGCGACGAAGCCAGGAACGCGGAGATCCTAGTCCACGAATGGGAGACCGGCCATCTTTTCGGGAGGCTTGCGCGGGATTCACACCGAAGACAGATGGAATCCGCGGGTGTGCCGGCAAAGGTTTTCAAAGAAATGCGCTCGGTTTACGAGGAGATCAGTCTCCTCACCGACTCGCTCGAAGACGCGGAGTACTCGGCTCTTGAGGACGGGCTTGAACTGGAGTTCGACACAGGAGTACTCAAGGTCCTTCATACTCCCGGCCATACTCCGGGATCCTGCTCGTTCGTCCGGGAGGCCGACCGCACGCTGATATGCGGAGACTGCGTCCTGAAGCGGATCACACCGAACCCGATCGTCAGTCCCGACCCGGTAGATCCCGAACGCAGATTTCGTTCGCTCGCAGAATATCTGGTTAGCCTGGCGAGGATCAGAAGTTTCTCGCCAACGATCGTGTACGGCGGTCACGGCGAGCCGATCTGGGACTTCGAAGAGATATTTCATCGGTACGTGAGGGCGATCGACGACCGGCAGAAAAGGGTCGTGAGTTTTGTTCCTTCGCAGGGCGTCACGGCGTGGGAGGTCGCGCGGAAGCTGTTCCCGGAAGCGATAGCTAGGGATGTGCACCGCTTCCTTGCGGTGTCGGAGGCGATCGCGCATCTGGACTATGCGGCGTCGGAAGGAAAGATCGGGGTGGAGACCGGCGACGGGGTCGAGTTTTACAGGAAGTAACGGCCGGATCGTCTCTCGTGAAGGGAAGGATTCTGTGCTCTCTGTGAAACCCTCCGTGTACTCCGTGGTTCAGCTTTCGCTTGGAAAGCGTTACCGCGAAGAATAAACCTCAAGGGTAACGGAGATTCACACGGAGGACCCGAAGGAGTTCTCAGCGTACTTTGCGAACACCTTCATTTCGTCTGTTGTAACGCCACTGTTCGGAAAACCGGAAGTTAAAAGGAGGTCTCCCGCAAAGACGCCAAGGCGCAAAGCTCCGCAAAGGAAAATGCAGAGTCAACTTACTTCTTCTTTGCGGTACTTCGCGGTTTGCGGCTTTGCGAGAGGCTTTTCTGGAGAGCCGGCTATTGATCGTGGAACTCGAACCACAAAGGTCACGGAGGTTCAAACGGAGGACCCAAAGGAGTTCTCAGCGTCCTCCGCGGTTAGTTGAAGAACAAGAACTGAGCACTCATGCGGGAAGTCTTACCGCAAAGTACGCGAACGTTCACGCAAAGGTCACAAAGAATCTCTCAGTGTACTTTGTGTAATCCTCTGTGCGCTCTGTGGTTCGTCTTTCGTTCGAAAAGTGCCGAGAAGGAGTACCAGCCGCAAACACGCTACCGGAACGCCTCGCACACCGCGCTCTTCACGATCTCGAGCTCCGACACATCCACCGTCCGGAGATCGATCAGTACCGCGTCGTTCTCGATCCTCGCGATAACCGGCGGATCGAACCCGCGCAGCCTCTTTTCCATCTCGTTCGCGCTTGCTGAAGCGTGTCTCACCGATATGACCTTGCCCGAGGGATGCGACGCCGGCGCCGAACCGCCTCCGACGACCGAACTGCCTTCTATCACCTCGACTTCCGCTTCCGAGATCCCGCCAAGCCTCTCGCGGAGTTCGTCCGCCACGTCATTCGTCCGCTTTGCAAGTTCTTCTTCGGTCAGCGCGAGCATCTTCAGCGCCGGAACATCCTCGAACATCGACCCGCGCAGGAATGAAACAAGCGTCGCTTCCAACGCCGCATAGACGATCTTCGACGGCCGGAAGGCGCGGTACAACGGATGCCTTCTGATCTTCGCCAGCACTTCGGCTCTTCCGACGATGAATCCGGACTGGACCGAGCCGAGCAGTTTGTCGCCGCTGAACGTGACGACATCCGCCCCGGCGGCTATCGATTCGCGGATCAAAGGCTCGTCATCGAGCCCAAGGCCGGAAAGGTCCACTAGCGCTCCCGAACCCGCGTCCTCGTAAAGCAGAAGGCCCCTCGAATGAGCGAGTTCCGCCAAGTCTCCGATCGAAGGCGCCGACGTGAAACCGATGATCCGGTAGTTTGACGGATGGACCTTTAGGAGCAGTCTTGTTCCGTCTGTGATCGCCTTCTCGTAATCTTCGATCTTCGTGCGGTTGGTCGTGCCTACTTCGACCAGCTTCGCGCCCGATCTCTCCATCACGTCCGGCACCCGGAAGTCGCCTCCGATCTCGACCAGCTCGCCTCGCGAGATGACAGCTTCGCCGCCTTCGCACAGGCTCGTCAGGACGAGCACCGCGGCAGCGGCGCAGTTGTTGACTACCAACGCCTCTTCGGCTCCGGTCAGTTCCGCGGCCAGCTCTTCGGCCCGGCGGCCGCGCCTTCCGCGCTTTCCGGTTTCGAGGTCGTACTCAAGATCGCAGTAGCCGGAGGCGTCCGAGATCGCCTCGAGCGCCTCAGCAGAAAGCGGCGCGCGGCCCAGGTTGGTATGGATGATGACGCCGGTCGCGTTCACAACCCGCCGTACTCCGCTGTTCCGTTCCGAATTGAGCGCGGCAGCCAGCCGGTCCTCGGCGTTACGCAGGAGGGCCTCGCGGTCAGTTCCGGAGAGCGCCCCGTCCGAGAGCCCGCCCCGCAAAGCTTCGATCACCGACCGAACACGACGCGCGGCCCTCTCTCTGCCAAACTCGGCGGCGTAGATCTCCGCGGTTCCGGTCTTCATCACCGTATCGACCGAAGGCAGGTCCCTAAGCCCGATCTGATTCTCTTCCGATTCTGCGCTCTTCATTTTGTCTCCGGTTCCATCCGCTTCGGGAAAACTTAAGCATTGGAAGTTTAATACAAGATGGGTGCGGTTCGCCCGATCCTTCCTTCGAAAGCGTTTGCTTCCAAAAACAATGCTCAGAAACTCACTTGACCGACGATCCGAACAAAAGCTGGACAATCAGGCGTCGATAGAAGAACAGATCGACAGGCTTGAAGAGGACATACGCCGGTTGAAGATCGACTTCGACATCTATTTCAACGGCGGCACGAAGACCCCTCCGCACGCCGCGCGCGCCAGCCTTGAGGCGAGGATCTCGAGACTCAACGGCGACAGGACGCTCTCCTACGGAAGCCGTTACAAGCTGAACGCTATGATGTCCCGATATAACTCCTATCGCCATCTGTGGCGGCGCAAGCTGCGGGAGAAAGGGGACGAGATCTACTAGAAACAGTCCGTACAAAACAGGAAAGGCGCCCTCGAAATTGCGGCGCCTTTTCCATTTTGCTTCTCAAAGATCCTGATTCTCAGACCTTGATCACATTCTCGGCCTGAGGGCCCTTGGGCCCGTTGGTTACCTCGAATTCGACTTCCTGACCCTGTATGAGGGTTTTGTATCCGTCTCCGGTGATCGCACTGTAATGCACGAAGATGTCCTGTTCGCCGGGCTGCTCTATAAACCCGTAGCCCTTGGCGTTGTTAAACCACTTAACAGTGCCTGTCGTCTTTGACATATCCATTCAGTTCCTCCTACCAACTTCAAGTAAAGATTCGAACCCTGTGACGGATCCAAAGAAAGTCGCGAGGCACAGTTCGGCCCCGACAACGAAGTATCCGCGCAACTCGCGGACTTGTGTCAACGGTCAGCCGCGCGCAGATGAAAGAGATGTAGTCAACCTCATTGCTAAACTACAGCCAAATCTTAAACTGCAAGATTTTTAAGGGGGGTGCGTGTCTGTTGCGTTGTGTTAGTGACAGATTGTCGCCGAATTTACATAAAGGCCGGACGGCTTGTCAAGAGGAAATGTTACCCGGCTGTTAAGAAAACCCCGAATTGACAGTAACTTGTCTATTGGCGAAGATGTTCGCGTCCCAAGCGACCCCCAGGCGGCGCGATATGGAAGAATACGGCAAGAATCCCAAGCTCTCCTACAACGAATACCTGAAGGTTGCCGACCTGATCGATCTCCAGAAAACACTGTCGGATCCGGTCAGCCACGACGAACTCCTGTTCATTATCATCCACCAGACTTACGAACTCTGGTTCAAACAGATCCTCCACGAGATCGACGGCACGATCGCCTGGATGGCCGAAGGTCGGATGTTCCGCGCGAACCATTCGCTGAAGGCGGTCAACAAGATCGAGAAGGTCCTGGTCGGACAGATCCACGTCCTCGAATCGATGGCGCAGATCGGCTTCCTGGAGTTCCGGGACAAGCTGAATCCGGCGAGCGGGTTTCAGTCGATGCAGTTCCGGGAACTTGAATTCGCATCGGGACTGAAGGACGAGAAGATCCTGAAGTTTTTCGAGTTCGACGAGTTCGCTCACGAACGGCTCACAAGGCGGTTCGGTGAACCGAGCCTTGCCGACGCTTTCTGGAAACTTCTGGAGCGCGAGGGCTTTCATTCCGGCACGAAGGAAGAGCGAATGGAATCGATCGTCGAGATCCTCGGGCATCCGGAAAAATATCCGGACCTTTTCATAATGCAGGACCTTCTTATCGATCACGACGAGAACATCGCCGCGTGGCGGCATCATCACGTGCTGATGGTCGAGCGGATGCTGGGAATGAAACGCGGAACGGGCGGCTCGGAAGGCGTCGGTTACCTGAGGACGACGCTGGAGAAGAAGTTCTTCCCCGAGCTGTGGGAGGCGAGAACATACCTGGAGGTCAATGGTCAGTAACGGAACGCAGGCGTCCCGCCTGCAGCATTCGCCGGCAGGCGAATGAATGGTTTTTAACCGCAGAGCGCGCAGAGATCGCAGAGTGATTGCTTTTGAATCATGATTAGAAATGAGACCTTTTTCCTTTCGTTGTTACTGCTTTTGGTATCAGCTGCTTTTGCCTTCCCCCAGTCCGATCCGAACGCGCCGATCCGGATCACGTTCCTTCACGTCAACGATGTCTACCAGTTCATGCCGGTTGAAGGGGGAAGGCTCGGGGGCCACGGACGACTCTTGACGATCAAGAAGCGGGCCCTCGAAGACAATCCGCACGTGGTGTTCACGCTCGGCGGCGACACGCTTTCTCCATCAGTCGAAACCCGCACTTATAAGGGCGCGCAGATGATAGACGCCTGGAACGCGATCGGGCTCGATTTCTCGGTATTCGGAAATCACGAGTTCGACATCTCGACGACTGAGCTGCTGAAGCGGATCGAGGAATCCAGATTCCAGTGGCTCGGCGCGAACGTCGTCTACGCCGACAGCGGCAAGCCGTTTGCCGATCTTCCCGAATTTGCGATACGTGAGTTCGAAGGCGTGAAAATAGGGATCGTAGGACTTCTTCTTCCTGAGACGAAGGAAACATCGTCGATGGAAGACACTCTCAAGGTCACCGACTACTGCCTTGCCGCCAATCTGATCGTCAGCCGACTGAGAATGGTGGAGAAGGTCGATGCCGTGGTCGGCCTGACGCACCTCTTCATGGAACAGGACAAGAAGGTCACGGGCTGTGCCGACTTCGACCTGATACTCGGCGGACACGAGCATAGCCTTTTGCAGTCGAGCGCTCACGGTACGCCGATCTTCAAGATGACCGCCGACGCGCGCGAGGTCGGGAAGTTCAACCTGAACTTCGACCGCAAAACGAAGAAGCTAATGAGCCTCGACTGGGAGATAATTCCGGTGACCGACGAGATCCCCGAGGATCCCGCCTTCGCTCCTGTTGTTGCGAAATACAAGGACCTTCTTGAGAGGCTTTCCGTACCTGTCGGCGCCACATCGGTGACGCTGGACGCGCTTTCGGTCGCGAACAGGACGAAGGAAACGAACATAGGGAACTTCATCGCCGACGCCTACCGCGAGGCCGTCGGTGCGGACATAGGTTTCGTCAACGGGGGCTCGATCCGCGCGGACCTGACGTACAATCCGGGCCCTCTGACCAAACGCGATGTTCTGTCGATGCTGCCCTTCAATAACCCGATCGTGAAGGTCGAAGTGACCGGCGCGGTCCTCAGGGAGATCGTCGAGCACGGCGTCGCGAGGTCCGCCGAGGACA
This sequence comes from Aridibacter famidurans, assembly GCA_024103495.1. Classification (GTDB taxonomy): domain Bacteria; phylum Acidobacteriota; class Blastocatellia; order Pyrinomonadales; family Pyrinomonadaceae; genus Aridibacter; species Aridibacter famidurans. The sequence goes on along the minus strand of JAGFIQ010000132.1, from coordinate 19,717 downwards.
GCGAGCCGGGCCGTTTCCCGCAGATCTCCGGGATGCGTTTCCGTTTCGACGCTTCGAGGCCTGCGGGAAGCCGCGTGCTGGAGATACAGGTCGGAGGCGAGCCTCTGGACGAGTCGAAGAACTATACTATCGCGACCTCGGACTTCCTTGTGTCGCGTGCCGGCGACGGTTACACGATGTTCTCGAAGGGAAAGGTGATCTCAGGCGCGGAAGGAGCTCCGAGGGATTCGGACGTGTTCGAAGCGGCGATCAAGGCTGCCCCGAACGCGACGATCTCGCCGAAGCTCGAGGGCCGGATAGTTCGGGAGAATTGAAGAAACAAACAAGATGGACAGGATAGGAAGGATTGCCGGTCGCGTCTTTTAGGCCGGACAGTCGGTTCGTGAACGATCAGCCGGAAACGCGGATCGCGCTCCGAAATCCTATAGATCCTGTCCATCCTGTTTCTTCCTCCTCTTCGTTTCTTCTTGTCGTTCGTACGATCTTGTAGACGTGGACCTGTGCCCGTGTCCGAAGCCCAAGCGTCAGCGCGGGCTGCCTCAGCAGGTGCAAAGTTCAAAGTTCCAGGTTTCAGGGCCGCAGGCAGAAACGCGACCGTCAGGGAGCGTGCTTGTTCGAGTCGCGCAGCGACGACCTGCATTTAGCCGTGGGCAAGCGCGAGAGCGCGCAGCCCACGGTGAGAGAGCCGTAACGTGATGAGCCGCGTAGCGGCGACACATGTCCGAAGCCTAAGCGTCAGCGCGGGCTACCGTTAGTGCTGAGAGGAAAGGGCTGAGGACTGAGTGTCTTTAGCCCGACCGTCAGGGAGGGCGTAACTCGGGATTGGGGACGAGTAGGTCGCTCATCCTGTCCGTCGCGGTTTCCCGGCCGGTATTAGGAAGACGACATATGGAACGATCGCGCACGCCAAGATCCAGATCAGGGCAAACTCCGATGAATTGGGACCAAGGTCGATGACCTTCACCGTACCCTGGATCACCCAGTGGAGGATCGCGGGCGCCCAGATCGTGCCGCCTCCGAGCTCGTAAAGCCGTGCCAGTGGGAACAACAAAGCCGTGGCGAGCAACACCGATACCAGTGCGATCGGCCAGGGCATCGTCGCGAACAATGCAAGATGAACCAGAACGAACGGTCCGCCGGCGATCAGCGCCGCCCGCCCGAAACTCCGGCCACGTCGAATATGGCCGAACAGATAGGACCTGAAAAGCACTTCTTCAGCGATTCCCGCCTGAGCGAAAAGCCCCGGTAGAAGAATGAGCCAGCCCGGATACATCGAGATCTCCGCACCCTTTGAATAAACGTAGACCGGGACGACAAGAAGCAGCAAGCCACTGATGACAGAGGCGGCGATCAGGCTTTTGTACCCGGGTGTGCCAAGCCCCAGGCTGCGGATCGCCTCCGGATACGCCTCGCCCAGCAGCCATCGCGACGCAGCGAAGACCGCTGCGACAACGACCACGCCAACGATCAGACCGGCTTGGCCACGGTCGCTGCCCAATGCACGAGCCGATATCTCAAAAAGCCCGTATGAAAGAAAGAGCCCGAGAATGAACCGCAGCCAGGTCCTTTTGTCTGGCGGCCAGGGCTTGTTCTCGAACTCTCCCTCAGGGTCGAATACCCGATTGAGCGATCCTTTCATTCGTCGATTCCGGACATCGCGTCTGACAATAAAAGCGACCAGCCCATCCCGATCAGCCCCGCATTCCGGAGCGCTGTCCCGAGTGTCTGCATTATCTCCGGAACGGGCAGGAAGGAAAGGAGCAGGTTAAGGAATACCCCCGCCAGGAAAAGTGTCGATGTCCACTTTGGAAAGACACATGCACGGAAGGAAGCTACGCCGAATGCTATCCCGCCGACCACCATCATCGCGCCATTTGCGGTATAGACAGTGCCCAGCCGATCCCATAGGGCTTCGTAATCTGCGATATTCTCAGTCAGTGCGAACTGGGTAGAGTGTGCGAAATAAACGAACGCAAATCCGTAGAGGATCGCACCGGCGAGGCCGAGATAAGAAATGAGGGGCCTCTGTGCAGCATAGAGCCCGATCAATATGATCGGAACCGGAAGGAACGCGAAATAATTCAGCCACAGTTGTTCAGTTGTGAATCCTCCGGCGAGCCATTCGACAACGTCGGTGAAGGTGTGGAGTGCAGGTGCAAGGATGGCCCCAAAAGAAATGAGCCGGCGGGTCAGATCATCCATCGTTTGGTGTTCGCTTCGCGAGTGGGCAAGCTCGGCCACCTGGTTGCCGCGTCCTGCGATGTCTGCACGAACGGTACGCGGGCTACGTCGAGGACTCGACACCCGGCCAAGGACCTTCAGAACACTGATCATCGAGAAGCGCCGTAGGCGCGACACGTCTGTAGATTGCGGGATATCAAAGAGACATATACTAGCCGCGTAGCGGCGACACATCGCCTCGCTCTAGCTATCTTCTCTTGAATTGAGCACGTCATTTATCGGTTCAAGACGACCGGCCTTAGTCAATAGATAATTTCCGACAGCTTCGAATCTCTCAGGATCAAGGCCGCTTTGAAAGGCCAGTCTTATGATCGATGCCACGTCCGCCGGGGTCACACTTAATTTTAGGGTTTCCGGTTGCTGCTGATCCTGGTGCGCGTTTTCAGAGAACTTCAGCAAAAAGTCCTCGCACTGTAGTCTCACCTGAATCCAAGGCTTGGAGCGATCCTCCGAACTCCAGACTCGAAGACATACGTAGTTCTCATTCATTCGGACCACATTCCAATTAAACGCTTGGCCACCCACGTCGATTTTTCGAACCTTCTTCTTCATCACAGGTGGTCACAATTTGTGACCGGCTATCAGAACGGCTGCATCGCGCGACTCTCAGTCCTCAGTCCTTTCGTCTCAGTCCTCGATGGTAGCCCACGCTGACGCTTGGGCTACGGACACGTGTCGCCGCTACGCGGCTCAGATGCCGCCGATAAATCGGCTCGGAGCTAAAGAATCGTCAGTCCTCCACGTTCCGCTTCGCTCCACGTGGAGCTGATTTGTGACGCCTGCTTCGCAGGCTGTCTTCTGACTCCTAACTGCTGACTCCTGAACCATTGGTCCCTGGTCCTTGGTCAATGGTCCCTGGTCAATGACTACTGCTCGCCGACCTTAAGCACCGCAAGGAACGCTTCCTGAGGGATCTCGACGCGGCCGACCTTTTTCATGCGCTTCTTGCCTTCCTTTTGCTTCTCGAGCAGCTTCCTCTTGCGCGTGATGTCGCCGCCGTAGCACTTCGCCGTTACGTTCTTGCCCATCGCCTTCACGTTCGCGCGCGAGATCACCTTGTTCCCGATCGCCGCCTGGATCGGCACCACAAACATCTGCCTCGGGATCAGCTCCTTCATCTTGCTCACCAGGTCGCGGCCGGTCTTCTCGGCGGACTTGCGGTGAAGGATCAAAGACAGCGCATCGACCGGCTCGCCGAGCACCAGCACGTCGAGCTTTACAAGGTCGCCCTGCTTGTAGCCTGAAAGGTGATAGTCGAGCGATGCGTAACCGCGCGAGACCGATTTCAGGCGGTCGTAGAAATCGAGGACGATCTCGTTCAGGGGCAGCTCGTATACGAGCATCACCCTCGCGCTGCCGACGTACTCGAACTTCTTCTGGATCCCGCGCTTTTCCTCGAGAAGGGGAAGGATCCCGCCGAGAAACTCGTCCGAGGTCAGGATCGTAGCCTCGATGTACGGCTCCTCAATGCGGTCGATGCGGACCGTTTCGGGCATCTGAGCCGGCGAATCGACCTCGATCATGTCTCCATCGGTCTTGAAAACACGGTACCGCACGCCCGGCGCGGTCGTTATCAGCTCCAGGTCGAACTCGCGCTCGAGCCTCTCCTGGATGATCTCCATATGAAGAAGCCCCAGGAAGCCGCACCGGAACCCGAATCCGAGCGCCGTTGACGATTCGGGCTCGTAAAAGAACGAAGCGTCGTTCAGGCGCAGCTTGTCCATCGCGTCGCGAAGCTCTTCGTACTGCGCCGATTCGGTCGGATAGAGACCCGAGAAGACCATCGGCTTCACCTCGCGGAAACCCGGGAACGGCTTGTCGGTCGGCCTTCCGGCTTCCGTGATCGTGTCTCCGATCTGCACGTCGGCGACCGTCTTGATCGAAGCCGTAAGGAAGCCGACCTCGCCGGGACCCAGCTCGTCGATCGCGGTCGGCACGGGCCGGTTCACGCCCATCGTCTCGATCTGGTATTCGCGTCCGGTATTGAACAGCCGGATCTTCTGCTTCTTCCTGATCGTCCCGTCGATCACCCTGAACAGCACGACGACGCCTCGGTACGAGTCGTACCAGCTGTCAAAGATCAGCGCCTTCAGCGGAGCGTCGCGCTCCCCCTTCGGCGGCGGAACGTCCCGGACGACGGCCTCGAGAATGTCCTCAACTCCCTCGCCGGTCTTCGCCGAAGCGAGCACGGCGTTGTCGGTCTCAAGCCCGATGATCGTCTCGATCTGCTCGAGAATGCGGTCCGGCTCGGCTGAAGGAAGATCGATCTTGTTCAGGACGGGGATCAGTTCCAGGTCGTTTTCGATCGCCAGGTAAGTATTCGCAAGCGTCTGCGCCTCGACTCCCTGCGAGGCGTCGACGACGAGCAGCGCTCCCTCGCACGCCGAGAGGCTTCGCGAGACCTCGTACGAAAAATCGACGTGGCCCGGCGTGTCGATCAGGTTCAACACGTACTGCTGCCCGTCCTTCGCCTTGTAATCGAGCCGAACCGCGTGCGACTTGATCGTGATCCCGCGCTCGCGCTCGAGGTCCATGTTGTCGAGCAGCTGGTCCTCCATCTCGCGGTCGGTGACCGCGCCTGTATGCTGGAGAATGCGGTCCGCAAGCGTCGATTTCCCGTGGTCGATGTGGGCGATGATCGAAAAGTTCCTGATGAGTTCCGACTTCATATATTGCGCCGAAAACCGGCGAGCCAGCGTTCCGAAAGTAATCCATAACAATATCAAAACGGCCGGTCTTTGGCACTTTGGGAAGCGGACGGACCCCTATGTTTTGGAGCCTGCCGAGCGTCTTTCTGGTCAGCGCAACCGCGTGGTTTCGCAGCGGAAAACGTTCGGGTCGGCCCGGATCATTCGCATACAGCCGCTGAGATCGACGACGCCTGCGGCTATTGAAATCCGCAACTGCTGATATAATGACGTTTATATCTGTAATGCTGAAGTTCGGCTCGAACATGTGTACCGATCCGGGGCAGTCGTCGTCCCGGGAATGGCTCGAGACAAACGGCATAGGAGGCTTCGCTTCCTCAACCGTTTCGGGCATCAATACCCGCCGTTATCACTCGCTTCTGACCGCGGCAGCGCGGCCCCCGCTCGGCCGCATTCGCCTGCTCTCGAAGTTCGAGGAGATCGTCCGGATCGGCGACGAAGAATTCCCGCTATCCGCCAACCGTTTTCCCGGCGTGGTCCATCCCGAGGGCTTCCGGCTGATCGAATCGTTCTCGCTCGATCCGTTTCCCGTCTGGACCTACAGGATACCCGAGCTCGACATCGAGATCCGGAAGAAGATATTTGCCGTGCACGGAGAGAACACTGTCGTCTGCCGATGGGAGATGGTGCCCGGGCTCCGGACGATTGAGGAAGGAGTCGAGCTCGAGTTGAAGCCGCTTCTTTCGTACGTTGACTATCACTCGCTTCGGAAAAACTCGGACGATGTGGATATGACATTCTTCGCGACCGAGAAGTGCGTTTGGATGAGACCCGTTGAGAACGCTCCGGAGATATTCTTCAACCACAGTTCGGGTTCGGTCCGGAAGACCGGCGAATGGTACCTGGACTTCGAGTACGCGATCGAAGAAGAGCGCGGATTCGACTTCCGCGAGGACCTTTTCCAGCCGTTCTCGATGCACTTCGACCTGCAAGCCGACGCCGCGGTCGCCATCGTTTCAACCCGCCAGATCAACTACGCGGACGCCGACGAGTTCGAAGAGGCCGAGACCGCGCGGCGCGAGGGGCTTTGCGAAATAGCCGAGGCGGACACCGAGCTGAAGCGCAGGCTTGTCGTCGCCGCGGACCAGTTCATCGTTTCCCGGGGAGAGGGTCACACCGTCATTGCCGGATATCCGTGGTTCTCCGACTGGGGCCGTGACACGATGATCGCTTTGCCGGGCCTGACACTTTCGACAAAAAGGGAAGGCATCGCTCAGGGGATATTGCGCGAGTTCGCGAGATACGTTTCCGAAGGGATGATCCCTAACCGGTTTCCCGATGAAGGCGAGATTCCCGAGTACAACACTGCGGACGCGACGCTCTGGTTCATAGAAGCGGGGCGCGCTTACGCCGAACACACCGGTGATCTGGAATTCGTAAAGAAGGAGCTTTTCCCGGAGTTCAGGAAGATCGTCAAGAGGCACCTTGAGGGAACGAGATTCGGCATCCGGGCCGATGATGACGGGCTCCTGCTGGCGGGCGAGGAAGGCACTCAGCTGACCTGGATGGACGCCAAGTACGGCGACGAGGTGTTTACCCCCAGGATCGGAAAGCCGGTCGAGATACAGGCGCTCTGGTACAACGCGCTCCGAACGATGGAAGAGCTTTCTTCGAAGTTCAAATCGAAAAAGAAGGCGAAGAAATACGGGAAGATGGCGGAGGCGGCGCGCGCAAGTTTCAACCGGAAGTTCTGGAACGACGAGGCGAAATGCCTGTACGACGTGATCGGCGACGACGGTGCGGACGCTTCGATCCGCCCGAACCAGATCTTTGCGGTCAGCCTTCACCACTCGATGCTGAGCGCTTCGAGGGCGAAAAAAGTAGTTCAGAAGGTCGAACAAGAGCTGTTCACCCCCTACGGGCTCCGTTCGCTGAGCCCTGAGGACCCGAGATTCCGACCGGTCTACATAGGAAGCCCTTACGAACGCGATTCCGCCTATCACGAGGGCACGGTCTGGGCGTGGCCGATGGGCGCGTTCATCGATGCGCTGAGGAAGGTCTATCCGAAAGGACGAAAGCTGAACCAGCATCTGGAGCTGATCTTCGAGTCGTTCTTGAAGCACACGGAACAGGCCGGGATCGGTCAGATCTCGGAGATCTTCGACGGCAGCGAGCCCCATCGTCCGCGCGGCTGTTTCGCACAGGCCTGGAGCGTGGCGGAGATCCTGCGTGTGCTGATGGAAGAGGACTGAGGCATCGGAACCCGGAGCGCAAGCGACGGGCGTAAGCAGGACTGAGGACTGAGGACTGAGGAGGATGGCCGTTCTCAGGTTTTAAGTCAGGTATCGATAGGGAAATCTTACCGAACCGGAGTCCCGTTTTGGCCCGCCGTCCTTACCTCCTGCCACTGAACAGACTCTCGCTCCGGCGCTACGCGAACGCTCCCGCGATCACCTTCCGGAACCTCTCCATCCCGCGGAGCCCGTCCAGCCTCGGATCGACAAGCACGAAGTTGAAGCTGTGGTCCTTGGCGCTCCTCGCTCGCTCGAGCCAGTCGATCGCCTTTTCTTTCTCGCCCACGAGTGAATATGCGACCGCGATCTCGTACGCGTACCCGCGCGGATTGTCCGTCACGTATTTTGCCGAAAGCGCCCGCGCGATCAGGTCTCCGGCCGCCTTCCTGTCGCCGGCGACCGCCTTAACCTGCGCAGTGATCATCGCCCAACCGGGCTCCGATTCGTCGGTGTTTCCAAGATAGGTCCGTTCCTTCAAGAGCGCTTCGGAAGCTGCGGAAGCGTTTCCCGTCGCCTCGTAAATGACCCGCATCGTCTTGTGGGCAGGGACCATCACCGCGTTGAGCTGCAGCGACCTGCGGCACATCCTCAGCCCGTCCTCGTAGCGCCTCGCATAGTAGTACACGAGTCCCGCCGCGGAAGGCACGATCGGAGACTGGGGTTCGAGTTCAAGCGCCATATCGATCTGTTCGATCGCCTGCTCCGGACGGTCCATCGCCGCAAGCGCGAGCGCGAACCAGTGATGTGCGGTTGAATATGAAGGGTTCAGCTCGATCGCCCGCGTGAAGTGCTTCACTGCATCCGTTCGGTTCCAGTCGCCGTAGAAGAGCACATAAGCGAGAGAAGCGTGAGCTTCCGCGAGCGATTCGTCCAGAGAGAGCGCCTTTTCCGCGTTCTCTTTCGCTTTCGCGTACGCGTCCTTTGGAGGCGGAACGCGGTACAGGTTCAATAACGAGTAGGCGTCCGCGAGGCCGACATATGCGAGCGCGAATTCGGGGTCCCGCTCCCGAGCCTTCTCGAAAGAGGCAATAGCCTTCTCCAGATTGTCCGCCGAGCGGTCGCGCATTAGGAACCTGCCGGCGAGATAGAGCTGATAGGCTTCCGTGTCGTCGGTGAGTTTGCGGTTCAGGCGGTCGCGCTCGCTGGCGGAAAGCTCGACGGTGAGCGCTTTGAGGACACGGTCGGCGATCCGGCCCTGAAGAAGCGGAAAGTCGGCTTCCGGCTCATCGAAGGTCTCCGCCCAGATGATCCTCCCGGTCGAAGCGTCCAGCAGTTCCGCGCCGACGTTGAAAGAGGCCGTCTTTCGTTCAAGCGTTCCTCGCAGGACGTACGAGGCTCCGAAACTCTTGCCGATCTCCGTCGCTGATCTGGTGTCGGCGAGGTTGATCAGCGCCGGCCTGACCGAAAGCCCGCTTGCCACTCCGAGCCGCCGATACAGCGATTCGGCAAGTCCCACCGCGAGCGATTCCTCGTTCTCGACGTGGGAATCCGTCGTGAAAGGCAGGATCGCGAGCGACTTCCTTCCACTCTCGTCCGCTCCCGCCACCTCGGCGTTCCCGTCGGGCGAAGTGCCCTGGCGCATCTCGAACGTGATCAGTCCCGACCAGAAACCGATAGCCGTAAAAACGAGCACGATGCAGGCGACGACGACGATCAGGGCCGCCCTGTGTTTCCGGCCGGTAGAAACCTCCGCCGCCCTTTCCGGTCCGGTCGCGGACGACATCTCCATCAGCCGCGTCGGTATCCTCGACTGGTGAATGCTCTCATCCCGGTCAGGGACGATGCGCCGCAAGAGGTCCTTGTAGCCGGGTTCGTCCCGGAGCTCGTCGAACCGGGCGTCGTAGGGCACGAACACGACCCAGAAGTCCTTTTCATCGATCCCGCGCGAGATCCATTTCAGCGCTCCCTGGCTTTCGCCCAGCCCCGCGTGGATGAGCGCGAAATAGACCGGCGGAACATACTGCCTTTCGGAAAGTTCGTGAAGTTCAGCGATCACCTCGCGCGCTTCTTCCGATCGGCCCGCCGCGGCAAGAGAATAGCCCAAAGCGTAGAGCGGAAGGCTGAGGCGCCCCGTGTTCGCAGTCGCTGTCTCGCACATCCGGATCGCTTCGTCGAAATTTCCGATCTGCTTGACCACCCAGCTGAAGGCCTGTTCGGCAACGTAGTAATTAGGCTGGATACGGAGCGACTGCCTGAGCTTCTCAAGCGACTTTTCGAAGTTTCGCGCGTTGCGGTACACGAACGCGCAGGTCACAAGCACTGACGGCGACTGAGGGTTCAGTCTTTCCGCCTTCGTGATCTCCCTGATCGCCTCCTCGTGCCTTCCCGTCAGGCTCAGCAGCTGCGCGTACCAAAGGTGCGCGTCGCCGAGGTTCGGGTTCAGTGCCACCGCGCGCTTCAGGTGCTTCTCGGCGAGCTCGTAATCCCATTCGTAGCCGAACGCGGTGATGCCCAGCGAGATGTGCGCCTCGGCGAGCTCCGGGTCCAGCTCGATCGCCTTCAGCGCCGCCTGCTTCGCCGCCGGGAAGCTCTCGTTCGGCGGCATTATCCCGAAGATGCTCAGGAAGTTGTAGTAATCCGCCACGCCGCTGTAAGCGCGCGCGAATCCCGGGTCGAGCGCGATCGCTTCGTAGAAATACACTAGCGCCTTCGCAAGTCCGTCCACGGTGTAGCTGTGCCAGTGGAACCGCCCCTTCAGATACGCCTCGTAAGCCCGCGCGTCCTCCGTTCCCCTTTTCTCGACGGAAGGAAGCGAATCGCCGGCAAGCGTTTCCACTAGCGCTTCGGACACCTGCGCAGAGATCGAATCCTGAAGCGTAAGGAGATCGTCCGACTGCTCTTCGAAATGGCCCGCCCAAACGGTCTGGTTGTCGCGGCTCTTCACAAGCTGGGCGGTAACGCGGACCTTTTCGCCGAGGATCTGGATACGGCCGTCGAGGATGTACGCGGCATTCAGTTCCCTGCCCGCCCGTTCCGGATCCGTGTCCGAATCTTTCGCATACCTGAGTATCGAGCTGGTCGGCCTGACCGCGATCGTCTTGAGCTTGCTGAGCCTTGTGATAACCGCGTCGGCGAGCCCCAGTGAAAGGAACTCGCCGGTGTCCGAGGCGCCGTTTCCCGACGGTCCGTCAAGCACCTGAAAAGGCAGAACGGCAAGCGAGACTCCCGCGCGGATCGAGTTTTCCAGATGTGAGAACTTTCCGCTGTCAGGTTCCGAAACCGAAATCGGCACGCCGTCCAGATAACTTGCGATGTCTCTCGAAAGCTCGGTCGCCGATCCGTATCGGCCGCCTGCGGACTTTCGAAGGCACCGCAGAAGTATCTGGCCGAGCTCTCCCGAAAGCTCTTTTCGTAGCGAATCCGGAGTGGCGCCTCTCAGCCTCGCCAGCTCTTCTTCCGGCTCCGGCTCGTCGCGGGTCGGCGATTCGAATGCGAGGGCCGGATCGAGCGCGGGTTCTTCGCAGATCACCCTGGCGATATCGTGCGGAGCCCGGCTCGGAAAATTGTACGGCCGCCTCCCGACGACAAGCTCGTAGAGAAGCACACCGAGAGCGTAAACATCGCTCGCCGGAGTAAGAGGTTCGCCGCGGATCTGCTCCGGCGAGGCATATTCCGGGGTCATCAGACGCATCCCGGTCGCCGTGTGAGCAAGCGAATCGCCGGCGAACTCCGGATCGAGTATCTTCGCGATCCCGAAATCCAGAAGCCGAAGGTCGAGTTCATCGGTCACGAGGATGTTGCCCGGCTTCAGGTCCCGGTGGATGATCAGCTTCTCGTGGGCATAGTTGACGGCGGCGCAGACCTTTTGGAACAGCTGAAGCCGTTCGTGGACAGTGAACGAGCGCCTGTCGCAGAAGCTGTGTATCGGCTCGCCGGGCACGTACTCCATAACGAAGTACGGAAGTCCGTCCGCGGTCGATCCACCGTCGAGAAGCCTTGCGATATGCGGATGGCTGAGCTTCGCCAGGATCTGTCGTTCGTTCCGGAACCGCTTGAGGATGAAGTCCGTGTCCATGCCGCGCTTGATCAGCTTGACCGCGACAAAGTGCTCGAATTCCTCGTCGGCCCTCTTCGCAAGAAACACGGCTCCCATTCCGCCCCTTCCGAGTTCCCGGACAAGCTCGTACGGTCCTATCCTCGTGCCGACGAGGTTCGGCGCGACGGAGTCCTCGATAGTGGGGAAAAGTTCGGAGTAGGTAGGAGATTCGAAGACCGGGGAATCGATCAGTCCGTCGGCTTCCGCATCGGCTCTCAGCATACGGGCGATCTCGGCCCTCATTTCGCGGTCGCCGGCACAGGCGTCGTCCAGCCACCTCTCCCTGTCATCAGCGGGAAGATCGGCAGCCTCGGCGAAGATCTGTTCAAGCCTTTGCCAGCGTTCCTTTTCCATTTGTCACTCGGCGGTTTCGCCGCGGGAGAGTTCGCTGAGAAGCCAGGCGCGCGCCGTTCGCCAGCTGCGATTAACCGTCGCCACGCTGACGCCCAGAACTTCGGCGGCCTCCTCGATCGAAAGACCGCCGAAGTAGCGCAGCTCCACGATCCTCGCCTTGTCGGGATCGACCTCCTGGAGCCGGTCTAGTGCTTCGTCGAGGTCCACAAGCTCGGCCGCGCGTTCGTCGGATACGTCGATCTCGCCGCTGTCGATCGACACGTGCCTTGCTCCCTGGCCGCGTTTACCGGCGAGCCTCCGGCGGGCGTTGTCCAGAAGGATCCTCCGCATCGCCTGCGCGGCGATGCCGAAGAAATGCGCCCTGTTCTGCCACTGGACGCGGTTTTGGTCGATCAGCTTGAGGTAGGCCTCGTGGACAAGCGCTGTGGTCTGGAGAGTGATGGCGCGGTTCTCGCCCCGCAGATACCTGTGCGCGATCTTCTGAAGCTCCCCGTAAACAAGCGGAAACAGTTCTTCCAGAACGAGCTTGTCGCCCTTGCTCCATTCGATCAGGAGCCGGGTTACATCCTGCGGTTCTTCCATAAAATTCAGTCAGCTCCCAAGATGTCGCACGGTGGTTTTCAAAGCCGTCTCGGCGAGATTGATTGACGGCATATTCTAAAGCAGAAAAGGCTCTCTTATCCATCCGGAAATGGATAAAAGAGCCTGTCTGCGAAAAGCGGCGAATATCTGCCGCCATTTGACTAGCAGAACGTCTCAGAAACGGACTCGATCCGCTCACGTTCCGCAGGATTCAGGTACTCCAGCATTTCGAGAAACTTCGGATGCGTCATTCCCGTGCCGATGTACGTCCAGCGGTTTGCCTGGTGCTGTACCTGCATGAACACGGTCTTCTCAGCTTCCGAAAGCGTCCTGCCGGTCGCGGATTCGAAGGCCTCGAGGTCGAGAGCCGTCTGGCCCTTCATTCCTTCATCAAGAAATCCTCCGATCTCGAGGTATTCGTCCACCGCCGATTCGATATCTTCGTCGGTCATCCCGTCCGCGATCGCCTCGACCATCAGACCGTCGAGCTTCGCGTGCTGAGCCTCCTCCAGCCAGTGGTGTTTCAGAAGGCTCTTGAACTGCGGATCAAGTTCGTTGTCGTCCTTGATGCTGTCCAGATAGTGCCTCTGCGTCATCCACTCGATGTGAAGGATCAAAAGCGCGACCGCCAAAGGCTGGTGCGAGAGCACCTTCTCGGCAATTGCTGAGGGCGGCCCGATAACCCCGCACTCGCTTCCGAAACCCTCGCGGAAGTTCTCGCCGAAGATCTTGAAAAGCTGTATGTGCTTTGCTTCCTCGGCAGCGAACTGCAGGAACGCACGGACCCTGTAATCGTCCTTGTCGAGGCACGGCCTGACGTGGTCGAGCACGAACGGGAGGATGAATTCCTCCACCAGCCCGAAGATTCGCAGGTACGCGTGTCCGCGGATCTGGTTCAGCACCCTCTTTTCGTCCGCCGACAGGAACGGGAGGTTCTCCACTCTCGCGAGGCTCTCCGGCATAAACCTCAATCGGAAGTTCATCCGCTTCGTCTCGCCGACGAGGTCCTCGAGCCTCCAGTTAACGCGCTCCGACACAACCAGCGTATCCCTGAAAGTACGGGACCCGCCGCTTCTTCTTTCTTTCACTTCTATCGTATCCAGCATAATTATTCCTCCGTAAAGTACGTATAAAACGAAGCGTCACTTTGGCGCTCGATCAGATAGACGAATTGGCCCGTTGGAAGCGGACAGGACGACACAAGACCGTGCGTCGCGGGGTTTTGCCTGTGTTAGACTAACCGCCTGCGGAACAACGTGTTTTCGGCGGTCCCCGCATTTTCGAGCCGGGGCCGCCGCCTTGCGAGGAAGTTTTTTGACCGATGACCCCCGAACGCTGGAAAAGGATAACCGAGGTATACAACTCGGCGCTCGAATTCGAGCCGGGCGCCCGAGAGGACTACCTTGAGCAGGCCTGCGGAGAGGACACCACGCTTCGCCGCGAGGTCGAGTCGCTTCTCGACGCCGACGCAAGCGCGGGAGATTTCATTTCTGACAATGCATATCGAAGGGTCGGCGAGATACTCGGCGACCAGGAGATTACGCTTGCGGAAGGAAAGGAGATCGGACATTACACGATCCTTCGCAAGATCGGGATCGGCGGAATGGGCGAGGTATATCTCGCTCACGACAACAAGCTGAACCGAAATGTCGCCGTCAAGACGCTTCCGCTTTACTTCGCCGTCAACAGCGACTATCTCCGGAGGTTCCAGACCGAGGTCAAGGCGACCGCGTCGCTCAACCACCCCAACGTGGCGACGGTCTATTCGGTCGAAGAGGTCGACGGGCTACCGTTCTTCACGATGGAATACGTCGAAGGAGAGCCTTTGAACGCGCTCTTCAAGAAAGGCCCTCTCGGGATCGAGCTTTTCCTGGACATCTTCATCGATCTCGCCGAAGCTCTCGCGCACGCTCACCGGAAAGGCGTCGTCCACCGCGATATCAAACCCGGCAACATCATCATCGAGCCGGACGGAAATCCGAAGGTTCTGGATTTCGGCCTCGCTCTTCTCGACCGCAAGGACCAGGACCGGCCGGTGTCCGGATCGAGCATAACGATGCCCGGGCAGGTCCTCGGAACGCCGGCGTACATGTCGCCGGAGCAGGCCGAAGGCAAGCCCGTCGACCAAAGGAGCGACATCTTCAGCCTGGGGATCGTGATGTACGAAGCGATCACGGGCGAGCGTCCGTTCAAAGGCGAGAATTACGCTTCGATCGTCAGCAAGGTCCTCAAGGAAGAGCCGGTTTCGGTCACGGATCTCAAGCCGTCGGTCCCCTTCCTTCTTTCAAGGCTCATCAAGCGCTGTCTTGAGAAGTCGACCCGCAAGCGGTTCCAGTCTATGGACGAGGTGCGGGTGATCCTCGAAGAGGTCCGCGCGGCGGTGAAGGCCGGGATCTCGATGGACCCTTCGTCGGCCGACAGGAGGGTCACGGGCCGCCGAAAAGGACGGTGGCAATATGTGATCGTTCCGGCTGGATTTCTCGCGGCGATCGCGATAATCTTCGGGATCGCGTACTTCGGTTCGCCGGCTCCCGGTGAGGAGTACCGCCTGGAAAACTTCAGCTTCCGGAGGCTCTCGCAGACGAACAACGTGGTTTACGCCGGGGTCAGCCCGAACGGAACCTCCGTGGCGTACAACACGATCGAGCCTAACGGCGACCGCTCGCTCTGGATAAGGCTTGCGGACGACCGCAACGCGCTTCGGCTTGTCGATGCACAGGACGTTCATTACTGGGGCGGGCTGACCTTCTCGCACGACGGCAGCCAGATCTACTACATCACCGCGAAGAAGGACGCGCTCGGCGGCACTATGTACAGGATCTCCGCGATCGGCGGTGCGCCCCGAAAGCTGATCGACAACGTGAACGACCTTGGATCGCTGAGCCCGGACGGTTCAAGGCTTCTGTTCGTGAGGTACCGCGACCGAATGAGCCTGCTATCGGCGGATGCGAACGACGGCAGCAACGAGAAGGTGATCCTGACGGGAGCGGCGAACGTGAAGTTCCGCGATCCGCATTTTTCCGCCGACGGGACCCGCATTTACCTTATAAAGACCACCGAGACAAAGAGCGAGGAGTCGTGGTCGCTGATCGAGATCCCGGCTGACGGAGGCGATGAACGCGTGATCATTCCCGACCGAAGGCCCAGGATAAGCGAGGTGGTCGCATTGAAGGACGGCAGCGGCCTCCTGGTCAACGCGGTCGATCCGGAATCGAATCTCGCCCAGCTTTATTTCGTAAATCCCGCCACAGGTACCCAGACAAGGATCACGAACGACCTGAACGAGTACTTCGGCATAAGCGTCAGCGATGACGGCAATACCGTGGTCGCGGCTCAGAGGATCGACGCGAAGGACATATGGGTTGGCGAAGGAAGCGACTTTGAAACCTATACAAAGATCACTTCCGAGCCGACCTTTTACCTGGATCTTGACTGGACCCCCGACGGAAGGATCGTTTTCGATTCGGTGGACAACAACCGCCCGCACATCTGGATAATGGATCCGGACGGCTCCGGACGCCAGCAGCTTACTCCCGGGGAATCGAACGACGCGGCACCCGCTGTCTCACGCGACGGTTCGCGTATCTATTTCATGTCCGACAGAAGTGGAGAATACGAGGTCTGGCGGATGAACATCGACGGGACAGAGCCCGCGATGCTTGTGGACCGTCCGGGCGTGACCGAGAACCCGATGGTTGCTCCCGACGGGAAAGCGCTGTATTTCGAATGCCGCAAAGGCGACCGCGAGGTGATCTGCCGGATGGATCTGGCGAACGGGACTGTTACGGAGCGCGAGCATTTCGGTTCGGGACGATGGGCCATCTCGCCCGACGGTGCTCGCGTGGCTTACAGGTATTTCGACGAACAAAAGGCGAGGCCGATGGTCGGCGTGCGAGGGTTTACGGCAACCGCTGACGAACTAACATTCGAGATTTCTCCGGTCAATGTTTTCCAATGGTCGCCGGACGGAAAGGGGCTGATCTACAGGGACCTCGATTCGGGGGGCGATTCAATCAACACGATCTGGTTCCGGCCTCTGGACGGCGGATCGCCGGTTCCTTTCGTTTCTTCGGGTGCGACCGAATTGTATCGGCTCGCGATCTCGCGGGACGGAAAGAGGAATGCGATCGCGACCAGGCATCTTCTGACGGACGCGGTGATGCTGAGCCGAAGGCCTTCCGGAAGATGACCTCGGTGACCTTCGGGAAGACCTCTTTGCCCTCTGTGGTTAGCTTAACTTCCGTAAAGAGGCCCCTATCCGATCATTCCCTTCTGCGCCGATCAGTTTCCGGATGTCGCCCGACCTCTCGCAAAGGATTCAACCACGGAGGACGCGAAGGACTTCACTAGGACACGGAGGTGAGTCTCAGTGGTCTCCGTGTAAATCTCTGTGAACTCTGTGGTTAATCGACCCTTTGGGAAGAGGCCCCGTTTCGGACATTCGTGCCCGCGATGCTGAGTTTTCTGATCACGCCCGACCTCGAGAAAGGAACTCTACCGTAGAGAACGCAGAGATTTTCGCAAAGAACGCTAAGGGATCTCCTTGCGACCTTTGCGGTTAGATCTCTTCCTGCATTTCACGCTTTCCATGTGAAGAAAAGTAGAAATCCTCAGAAGGTTTCCTCAGTGACCTCCGTGCGAACCTCCGTGCGCTCTGTAGTTGCCTTAACTTCCGTAAAGAGGCCCCGATTCGTTCAATCGCGTCTGCGTCGATCAGTTTCCGGATGTCGCCCGGCCTCGTTTAGAGGATTCGACCACAGAGGACGCGAAGGATTTCACGAAGGACACGGAGGTGAGTCTCAGTGGTCTCCGTGTAAATCTCTGTGAACTCTGTGGTTAATCGACCCTTTGGGAAGAGGCCCCGTTTCGGACAGTCGTGCCCTCGATTCTGAGTTTTCTGATCACGCCCTACCTCGAGAAAGGAACTCTACCGCAGAGAACGCAGAGATTTTCGCAAAGAACGCTAAGGGATCTCCTTGCGACCTTTGCGGTTAGATCTCTTCCCGCATTTCACGCTTTCCATGTGAAGAAAAGTAGAAATCCTCAGAAGGTTTCCTCAGTGACCTTTGTGCAAACCTCTGTGCCCTCTGGGGTTGCCTGCACTCCCGGAAAGAGGCCCCGATTCGAACGGTCGTGCCCGCGTTGATGAGCTGCTTGCTATCGTCCGACCCCACGCAAGGAATTCAACCACGAAGAACACAGAGGGATTCACAGAGGGCACTAAGGACGAGCTCTGTGACCTTTATGCGAACCCCTGTGAACTCTGTGGTTACCCGATCCTCCGTAAAAAGGAAACGATTCGATAACAATGTGGTGCTAACTAAATCGGCTTGGAACTTCGCTGCGGGAAGATCAGCTCGCGCAGGCTCCACACGTGCGCCGCGAACACCGCGGGCACTATGAACGCCGGGAGCCATATGAAGGGAAAATAGAGCACGCCGACGTTCGGCTGCTCGAATCCATACCGCTGAAAAGGCGTCGGCACAGACAGCACCGCGTGCCAGACGATGTTTAACAACAGAGCCAGCGCCGCGAGGTTCCACACTATCAGGATTGCCCGCCTCGGCTTTCCGTCCCTGAATCCGATCCACGCCGCGAACGGCGCTGTCAGCCCGGAGATGATGTCGGGATTGATTCCCTCAAAGGTCATCAGCTGAGGCACCTTTCCATAGACGAACAGCCCCCAGAGCACGAGTTCGACCGGGACGCGGACCGTGTGGAGAAGCGTGAGAGTTCTGAGAGGCGCGTCCCCGCGCGGCATCCCTAGAAGAACGAAAAGCAGGAGGATCAGCACGGCAGGCGGCGCGGCGGTTATAAACCTGGGCGCAGGCGAGTTCATCTCGAGATAGAATCCACTGTAACCCAGACAGGCCTGAACGATCAGGATCAGGGCGCTGACTCCGGCCAGGGCGCCAATCGCGATAACCGATGCCCCTGCCCGCCTCGCCGCCGCGATCAGCATTGCCGCGCAGAACCCTGCCGACAACGTGATCAGAAGCGGAAGGATGAAGGGAGTTCCCTCGATCATGGTTCAGCCCTCAAAGGTCTGTTCTGAAGGGGTCACGATAAAGCTCGCCGCGAAGAGAACGCCGAGCACCATATCGATCATCCCGAACGCCAGCACCGCCGCGTGGATCCTGTCCAAGTAAAACAGCACGATCGCCGCTCCGGCGAACGAGAACTTCTCGATCACCGAAGGGATCATCATCGGCCTGTACCTCACAGGGTCACGCGAGATCACTAGAAACACGAACTGAAAGGCCAGCGCGACACCCGTAAACCCGTAGAAGTACTCCGGATGCGTGATCGGCGGAGGAAAATCGACCGCGTTCCTTGCCTCCAGGAAGTATTGCGGGATCAGCACCGCGATGCCGTAGATCCCCGCTACGAGAAACACGGACTTCGCGAACCTCATTCCCCGACCCTCCTGAACTTCTCCGCGTACTTGCTGGCCGCGAGGAACTTCGGAAAGTCTTCGATCAAAAGGATGTCCCGGACCGCCTTTTTCTTGTCCGCCGAGTTCTTGTAGAAGTTTTCCGCGATCTTGTAGCCGATGTAATACCCAAGGTCCGCCGGACGGTCTTTAGCCTTCTCGCCCTGGTAAAGCCAGTTGCTGCGGTCGTTGCCCGACATCTCCTTCTCGAACTCGAGCCAAAGCTCCCGCTCGCGCGCGTTGCCGTATTCCTGAAGATGCGGATTGATCTGGCCGCCTGAGATAAGCTCGCCGATAAAATCCGCGCTGCCTTCGCGGATCGCCGCCGCGAGCAGCGACCTGTCGTTCAGCCTCGCCTGCTGGTAATGGATCAGCTCGTGGGCGACGATGAACGGAAGCCTGTCGATCGAAGAGATGACCGCCTTGTGCCAGTCGCCGAGCTCTTCCATAGGCGTATTCTCGGTCTTTCCGAACATATCGACGCCGATCAGAAGGCCTTTGTCGGTCAGCGTGCCGGCGGAGTTCATGCTCCCGATCAGAAAATAGACCGAAGGAAAGACCGCGTCGGGATAGATCTCCTTTAGCCGCACAAAACTCGCCCGGATGTTCGGCTTAAAGGAGTCGATCTTCATCGATCCGGCACGAAGACCTTCAAAGTAACGTGGATGCGAATCGATCGTCTCGACGAGGTTGCATACGCTCCCGATCCTTATCCGCGCGAACTCCTGAAGTCCCACGCTTCCCTTCCTGAGGTATTCGTCGCGGTAGACGATCAGGTCGTTCTCCGGAGTCGCCCTGTCGTATGCCTTCCAGAACAGGTCTATGTCCGACGTGACGATCTCCGCCTTTTCGGGCTCCCGGTTGGGTTCCGCCGTGTCCTGTGCAGGCAGGACATAGACGGCGGTAAGGATGGCAAGTATCAGATAAATGATCTTCTGTCTCATAATGTCGCTCCGTGAAAAGCCTGTCCGGACGATGATACACCCAAAAAATTCGGCCGGCGTTTTAGATAAAGACGCCGGCCCGCCGGTTTTCAGGTCATCTCGAGAGAGCTTCCACTATCTCCGTCGCAGCCTGCTCGACGATCGACGTGATCAGGTCCTCGCCGGCGGATTTCGCCTTGCGCTTG